>JAGABQ010000153.1:0-2582 GCA_017614495.1 Clostridia bacterium | reverse complement strand
TTGAATCTCGGATTGTCCATAAAATGCCTGATCTGCTCGACGTCGGTATCGAGTATTCCCCACTCGAACGGCAGCCACGAGGAGCAGAACCTGTTTTCGAGCAGGAAATCGGTATATTCGTAAAGAAGCTCCTGATTCAGGAATCTTCCCGAACGCTGCTGGCGTCCGAGCGCGGGAGCGGAGTCCGGGCCCTCGGGCATCGATGGGTTGGTGTCTTCCTTGTCGTAGCCGAGGCCCATCATCGTCAGGCACTCGGTCTTTTCGTCGTAATAGATGTCGCGGACTCTGACCGAAACGTCGCCCGAAAGGAGCGTTTCTCCTTTTTTGCTGACCGTCAGTTTACCGGTATAGGTGCCGGGGACGGTGTCGGCGTCGGTCTTATAGCTGACGTAGAGCGTGCGGCAGGTGTTTCCCGCCACGTCAAAGCTCCCGCCCTGATACTCGTCGTCCATCGGGAGCATGGCGACGGGCTCCCACACGAAAACGTCGTGCCTCCCGTCGGACTGGTTTATCCATTCGTACCATACGACGTTGACGGTGCCGGGAAGCGTGTGTCCCTGCCCGTCGCTCAGCGGCGTAACGTCGCATCTGAGGCCGTCGACGTCCTTGTCCGAGGTCAGGAGATACTGTAATCCCTCGATCTCGTTCTTTGCCATCTGGATCTCAATCGACTGCATTTCGCCGGGCTCGAATTTATCGCGCTGATAGAGCGCCGAGCCGTAGTCGAACCATCCGCTGAGAACCGCGGGGTCCTCCGGCTCGCCCGTCGTCACGGTCGCCGAAACCGTATCGCCGTCCGTCGTGACGGCCGGCCCGGGGCCTTCGCCGCTGCACGCAGTTATGACCGCCGCCAAGAGAATGACGGCGAGGAGCGCGGCGAGGATAAGGGCGTTTTTTCTCTTTGTTGTTGTCGTTTTCATTTCATTTCACCTTGTAAGTGGGGATCAGGCGGCGTTTTCGAGCAGGTCGAAGATCTGATTTTTGACCTCGTTGAGGAGCGCCGTGCTGCCGTCCTTGTACTGGACGAACTCTGTGACGCCCGTCGTTATCTTCTCAACGTATTTAAGGACCTCTTCCCTGCCGAGCCTGCGCTCGGCCATGCGCAGAAGCTGGAAGTCCTCGATGCCGTCGCGCACCGCCTCAAAACCTATCGTCGTGACGGGCTTCTGTGTTATCGGGTGCCAGTAAAGCAGAACTCCGTCGCCGGTCGGCGTGCCCGAGGATTTGGGGAACGGGAAGTCCGTCTCCATATAGTCGTCGGCCCATATATCGTAGCACATGTTCCAGAACGAAACGCGCCAGTACAGGAAGCCGTCGATATCCTGCTGATACTGCTGCCAGAAGAGTATGCGCTTGTCCGTCCCCGGCGTGCACGGCAGGATATTTGTGTATCCGCTCGCCTGTCCGCCGCAGACGTACCAGAAAAGCGTGTCGCCGCGCTCTGTCTTGAGCTTCATCATAGAATCTTTGAACGCCCCTTCGAACGCTATCGTGTTTATGCAGAACGTTGTGCTGTATTCCGCCATGCGCTCGACTATGTTTTTGCCTTCCGACGGTATGTCAATGCCGAAGGCGTCCATGAAGCGGGTGGTCGGGAAGGACTCGTTCACGAGCGCGGATTTCGCTATCATATACTGCATGTGCGCCTCGGAGGTCGGCTCGTCGACTATGCCGAAATAGATCCGGTCGGTCCAGCCGTTCTCCACGGCGACCTTATATTCCTCGGCGAGGAACGCCGCGTTCTCTTCAGCGTCGCCGTGCAGCCGCGCGCTTATGTACGTCCCGGTCATGCGCGGGTTGTTCATAAAGGCCTTGAGCTCCTCCGTCCTGTCGGTGAGGAGTTCGTTCTCAAAGGGCAGCCACGTCGGGCAGCATCTGTTTTCGAGCAGGAAATCGGTGTATTCGAGCAGAAGATTGGCGTTCAGGAATCTGCCGGACGCCTGCTGAGAGCCGAGCGCGGGCGCGCTATCCGGTCCCGCCGGCACCATCGGATTGGTGTCTTCCTTGTCGTAGCCGAGGCCCATCATGGTCATGCACTCGGTCTTTTCGTCGTAATAGACGTCGCGGACTCTGACCGAAACGTCGCCCGAGAGGAGCTCCGTTCCGTTTTTGCTGACCGTCAGTTTGCCCGTGTAGGTGCCGGGGACCGTGTCGGCGTCGGTCTTATAGCCGACGTAGAGCGTGCGGCAGGTGCCGCCGGCCACGTCAAAGCTGCCGCCCTGATACTCGTCGTCCATCGGGAGCATGGCTACGGGCTGCCACACGAAGACGTCGTGCCTCCCGTCCGAGAGGTTTATCCATTCGTACCACGCGACGTTCACCGTGCCCGAGAGGGTGTGTCCCTGCCCGTCGCCGAGGGGAGTAACGTCACAGCGCAGGCCGTCGACGTCCTTGTCCGAGGTCAGGAGGTACTGAAAGCCCTCGATCTCGTTCTTTGCCATCTGGATCTCTATCGACTGCATGGTACCCTGCTCGAACCTGTCGCGCTGATACATCGCCGAGCCGTAGTCGAACCACCCGCTGAGAACCGCGGGGTCCCCCGGCTCGCCAGTCGTCACGGCCGCCGTGACCGTCGCGCCGTC
>JAGABQ010000152.1:0-4672 GCA_017614495.1 Clostridia bacterium | reverse complement strand
GGCCGGCGATACCGGCTTTTCGAGACTGTTCGTCACGAACGCCTCGCTGACCGGGCGCGCGAACCTGACCGATACCTTGCCGGAGACGCCGGCCGTCTCGGTCAGACGTACGGCGGCGCCGGTCCCGTCCTCGCTGTTCTTGAGGCAGGCGACCTCGGCGCTGCCCGAGATCACGGTCATCGAAACGCCCGAGAGCGGGAGGACTCCGCCGTGTTTGGTACCGGATATGAACGGCAGAGGCCTGCAGAATACGGAGGAGTTTTTCCTGACCTCGTCCGGCTCGCCGGCGAAGACGCCGATCCTGACGTTGTGTATGCCGCGGTCGGGATAGAGGTCGGGCTCGTACGCGCTGCGCACTATCGTGACGGTCGCCGTGTCGCTGTCAAGCTGATAGCCGTACTTGGTGTCGCATATCAGCGAAACGACGTGTTTGCCCTCGCCGTCGACCGTGATGTGGGAGAGCGCCGGAACGTCGTGCGGAGCCGCCTTGCGGAGGAGCTCGCCGTACGGTATGTCGCAGTGGCAGGTGCCGGTCGTTCCGTAGGATACCGGCACGGCAAACGCGAGCTGCGGGACCATCTTCCCGTAGTCGAAGTCCTCGCTCCAGTCTATCCTCAGATTGAATTCGAGCACGCGGCTGTCGCGTTTCAGCATGACCGTGCAGTCGATTATAGAGCGGCCGAACTTCAAAGTATACGAGAAGCGGTCGTAGAGCGCCGAGCGGCGGTAGTCCGTGAAGCGCGGGGAGTTGGCCTCGTTGAGGTCCACAGTCTTCATGAACGGGCCTATGCGCCAGGCCGTCATGCCGTAGAGCGGGTTCTCTTCCCCGTATCTGAAGAAGCAGGAGGGCTTGTCGATGAGCTTTTCGCCCGTCTCCTTGTCGATGAGGGACATAAGGCGGCAGGTCTTTTTGTCGAATACCGCGGTGATGAGGTCGTTTTCGAGAATTATCGGGTCGTTCTGGATGACCGAATTGTACAGCCCGTCAAATCCGGAGAACGGCCAGGCGATGTGACCCTCGCCCTCCTCCATCTGTCTCAGCTTGACGGTCGTGTAGCCGAAGGCCGGGACCTTGACCGGGAACATTATCTTCGTGTAGTTGTGAGACCAGTATTCGCCCGAATCTATGACGGCGAAGGGTATGCCGTTTCCGTCCGCGTCCTCCATGAACGCCTTGCCGAAGTCGGCGGGATAGTCCCATACCGTCACCTCGGTCACCTCGGAGCGGTCAACGCCCGACGGGTTGAAGAGGTGGAACGCGCGGAACGGACCGCATCCGCGCTCGGGGGACGGGAAGCGGCTGCTGCGCTCGGCGTCCTGATAGAATCCGACGCCGCCGCCCTCTGCGTATGAATCCGCCTGCTCGACGAACGGGAGCGCCGACGTGTCTATCGCCTCGGCGATGCGTCTCATCGACATGCTGCCGTAGGTGCCCGCGACGGCCATCGTCTCCTGATACCTTCCGAGGGCGAACTCTCTCGTCTCGACCTTGCCCGAGCCGGGGAGGATGTCGTGGAAGTGGTTGAAGAGGAGCATGCGCCAGGCGTTGTCGAGACGCTCGGGCTCACGCGGAGCGTCTGCGAGAATGGAGGCGGAGGCAGAGAGCGCCTCGGTCTCGTTCATCCTGACCTCCGAGAGGCGGTTCGCCATCTTTATGCGGGTCTGGGTGGTATAGCACCCCGAGAAGACGAAATTGCGCTCGGTGTTTATCTCCGGAAATTCGGAGCGGCAGCGCTCGACCGCCCTGAAGAATTCGTGCATAGTGCCGAAACGGATGGTCGGGGTGAGCGGCCAGGACATATATTCGGTGATCCTGCTGACGTCTCTCCTCGACGGGCCGCCGCCGTGGTCTCCCACGCCGTAGATGTAAAGGAATGTGTCGAGCTTTTCTCTCTCGCAGTTTGCCGGGATGAGCTCGAACATATGCGGCGAGACGTAGTTGTTGTACCACGTGAAATCGCAGTAGGTCAGGACGCTCTTTCCCGACGGGGAGACGTATTTATAGAGGTTCGGGCCGTTGTGCGCGCGGCAGTGGTACATGTACTTCACGCCGGCGTCGGAGAGTATCTCCGGCGCGTTGAGGTTGTGGCCGAAGGTGTCGGGCACGAAATCGAGATCGAGGGAATCGGGGTCGATCTCAAGGAGCTTTGCGAGATATTTCTTCGCCTGGAGTATCTGTCTCGTCTGCGACTCGCCGTCCGGCATGTTCTTGTCCGGCTCTACCCACTCGGCGGCGTTGACCTCCCAGCGTCCCTCGCGGATGCGCTCCTTTATCTCGGGGAGCATCTCGGGGCAGAACTTTTCGACGATCTCGTAGGTCGACGCCTGCGACTGCATAAACGTCATATCGGGATACTCGCGCATGATGTCGAGCACCGTGCGGAAGGTGTCGATCGTTATGGCGGCCGTCTCGTTGTAGCCCCATTTCCAGTTCATGTCGATGTGGGCGTGGGCCTGGAACAGCATGGTGAGGCTCTTTGCGACCGGGGCGAGATCCGAGAGACTCTCCTCGACCTCCCTGACGGTCGACGACGTGATCACGCCGTCCCTGTCGAGCCGCGCGATGAGGGTGTCGAGCGCCTGCTCGATCCTTTCGCGGTAGATGCCTCCCCTTGCCTGGGAGATTGCGTTCAGATAGGAAAGCTCCGAAGCTATCCTCTCGCCCGTGCTCTGCGAGCGGCAGCGGTTGATCGCGTCAAATTTCTGATTGTAGTTCATGATAACCTCCGATCGGATTATGGTCTTATTATACAGTAAAAGGCGGATGATTTCAATACCGCAAAGGTAAAAAAATCATCCGCCCTCAACTTTTTTACGTATTGCCCCGCGCGGCGGGGCGGGCGCTCAGGCCGCGGCCTCGATGAGATCGAAAACGCTGTTTCTCAGCTCGTTGAGAAGCTCGGTGCTGCCGCTTTCATATGAGGCGTAGTGGCCGACGTCGGTCACGATCCCGCCGATTATCTCAAGGATCTTTTCCCTTCCGAGCGCGGCCTCGGCGGTCTTAAAGAGCTGGAAATCCTCAACTCCGTCGCGCATCGCCTCGAAGCCGAGGGTCGTGACCGGCTTTTTCGTCACGGGGTGCCAGTATATCAGCACTCCGTCGTCCGTCGCCATGCTGTCCGACTTGGGGAATTTGAAATCCGTATCGAGGTAATCCTCCGCCCATACGTTCTCGCAGAAGTTCCAGGTCGTAGCCGACCAGTAGAGGAAGCCGTCGACGTCCTCCTGATACTGTGACCAGAACATGAGCCGCTTGTCGGTCCCCGGCGTGCAGGGCAGGCAGTTGAAGGAATAGAACCCGTCGGATCTGCCGCTGCCGCATGTGTACCAGAAAAGCGTGTCTCCTCTCTCCCTTTTAAGCCTGAGGAGCGACTCCTTCAGCTCGCCGGTGAACATGTTGATGAGCGGGCAGTACGCCGTCGAATATTCGGACATGCGCTCGACGATGTTCTTCCCGTCTGCCGAGATAGTGGTGTTGAAGGCGTCGAGGAAGTTCGTCGTGTCGAAATAATTTTTGACGTACTTCGCGTTCTCAACGATATACTGAAACTGCTCCTCGTTGTGCGGCTCGTCGAACCTCGCGAAATAGAGCTTGTCGAGCCAGCCGTTCTCCTCGGCTATGCGGTATGATTTGTCAAGGAGGGTCGCGCGCCTGTTCGCCGACTCCTCGTATATGAAGGACGAGATGTTGGAGCCGGTAAACCTCGGGCTGTTGATGAACCTCTTGACCTCGTCGAAATTCTCGCTCAGAAGGTCGTTCTCAAAGGGAAGCCAGGTCGTGCAGAACCTGTTGTCGAGGAGGAACCAGGCGTATTCGAGCAGAAGGTCCATGTTGACGTTGCCGTCGTCGTGCTGAAATCCCAGCGCCGGCGCGCTCTCGGGGCCCGCCGGATAGTTCGGATCGCCGTTCTGCTTGTCGTATCCCAGCCCGATCATCGTCAGGCACTCGGTCTTGTCGTCATAATATACGTCGCGCACTCTCACCGACACGTCGCCCGAAAGGAGTTCCCTGCCGTCTTTGCTGACCGTCAGTTTGCCCGTGTAGGTGCCGGGAACCGTGTCGGCGTCGGTTTTGTAGTTTACGTAGAGAGTGCGGCAGGTGTTCGCGGCGACATCAAAGCTGCCGCCCTGATATTCGTCGTCCATCGGGAGCATCGCCGCCGGCTGCCACACGAAGGAGTCGCGGATGGCGTCGGATTTGTTTATCCAGAGATACCACACGACGTTGACGGTGCCGGAAAGCGTATGCCCCTGCCCGTCGCTGAGCGGCGCAACGTCGCATCTGAGGCCGTCGACGTCTTTGTCCGAGGTCAGGAGGTACTGAAATCCCTCGGCCTCGTTCTTTGCCATCTGGATCTCTATCGACTGTTTCGTCCCCGGCTCGAACTTGTCGCGTTGGTAGAGCGCCGAGCCGTAGTCGAACCATCCGCTGAGCGCGGCGGGGGTCTCCGTAACGGCCGTCGTGACGGTTCCATCCGCCGCCGTGCCCGTGGCGGTATCCGACGCCGCCGGGCCGTTCTCCCCGTTGTGACCGCACGCGCATATAAGCGCGACGGTCATTATAAGAGCGCACAGGGCGGCGAGACCCGCCGCCCCGTAACGTTTTTCAGTTGTTTTTGCCATCTGATTTTTCTGTTCAGGCCTTAGCCATGAACTTCTTGTAGAACTGGTT
>JAGABQ010000151.1:0-4242 GCA_017614495.1 Clostridia bacterium | reverse complement strand
GCCTCGGTCGTCGTATCGGCAAAATGCGAGCTTGAAAAAATCAGAGAACAGATACAGAATCTGGAGTGACGCTTATGAAGTTCATCAATATCGGCTTCGGAAACATGGTCGCCGCCGACAGAGTCATATCGCTCGTCGGGGCTGACACCTCGCCAATAAAAAGACTTATACAGGACGCGAAGGAGGAGGGCCGCGCCATCGACGTGACCTGCGGCAGAAAGACGCGGTCGGTCATCATCACCGACAGCGACCACGTGATCCTTTCTTCGATATATCCCGAGACGATCTCAAACCGGCTCAACGGAGAGCCGGGCGACTCGGATCAGGAGGAAGAATATGACGCCGAGTGACACCCTGCCGGGGATACTTCTCGTG
Source organism: Clostridia bacterium (assembly GCA_017614495.1). Taxonomy (GTDB): domain Bacteria; phylum Bacillota; class Clostridia; order Oscillospirales; family CAG-272; genus Colimorpha_A. Next base: position 3,867 of record JAGABQ010000151.1, on the reverse strand, counting down.
GTTTCGGGAGCGGCGGGCACCGGCAAATCGACAGTCAACTCGTCGCTCGTTTCGAGATATCCCGAAAAATACGCCTTCTCGGTGTCGGCTACGACGAGAAAACCGAGGCCTTGCGAGACCGACGGGACGGACTATCATTTCGTCTCGCGCGAAGAATTTGAGAAAAAGATAGAATCGGGCGAGATGCTCGAATATACCGAATACTGCGGAAATTATTACGGCACTCCGCTCTCGGAGCTTTCAAAGCTCGATGAGGGCAAAACGCTCATCCTCGAGATAGAGACCGAGGGGGCGCAGAACGTCAAGCGTGTCCGCCCCGACGCCGTCACGGTGTTCATAATCCCGCCGGACTACGAGACCCTGAAAAACCGGCTCGTCGGGCGTGGGACAAACACGCCGGAGGACATACGCAACCGGCTGAACAAAGCCATCCACGAGATAAGACTCGCCGCAAAATACGATTACGCCGTGGTAAACCGCGACGGAGGGATCGACGAGGCGGTATCCGCGATCGACGGGATAGTCGAGAGCGAAAAGCGCCGCACCTCGCGCCTGCCGTCCGGGACGCTCGAAAAAATGTTCCCCGAAATATCCGGGGAAACGGACGAATAAAGCAAAAACAACAAAAAGAGGTAAAGATCATGCCCGCAAAAAGAGAAAACAATATGATGACCCCCTCCGTCGACGAGCTTTCGAAGATCGACGCAGACAAGGGCGTAAAGTATAACAGATACGCGCTCGCCATCGCCGTGGCGAAAAGCGCAAGGATAGCGGCCGACGAGGCGCGCGCGATAGGCGATCCGATGGATCCGTGCATCAACCCCATAAGGGTCGGCGTCGACCGCCTGTCCTCCAAGGAATACAATATAGCGGTCGATTTCAGAGAAGAGGAATCGAACGACTGACGGTCTTTCCCGAATGACTGAAAACGCTGCGAGGACAAGGATAATCGACCTCCCCTATCAGGCGGACAGGGATTACGATTATAAAATACCCGCCGGGCTTGAAGGAAAAGTCTCGGCGGGCGATATCCTCGTCGTTCCGTTCGGCAGCGGGAACCGCAAGAAATACGCCGTTGTGCGCGAGCTTGTCCCCGGAACGGGGCGCGAAGGGCTAAAAACCGTCCTGTCGGCGACGGGAGTGAACGTCCCGCCGCACATGCTCGGCCTGTGCGAATATATGAAGGACAGATTTTTCTGTTCTTTCGGAGACGCGGCGAGGGTCATGGCCCCGACCTACGCGATCCCGGGCATAAGGGAGTATTTTTCCCCCGCCCCGGGGATCACATCGGGCGGCGGCGACCCTCTGCTTTCGTTCATAGTCGCAAAAAAATGCGTCTCGCTCGAAAGCATAAGGCGCAGATTCGACGGTGCCGCCGACCGCGTCGGCGCCCTCGTGAAAGAAGGTCTCGCCGAGCGGGAGCTCCGGCTCTCCGAAAAGCGCACCGTCCTTGACGAGGAAATAATCCTCAACGACAGATACCTGAGATCCGACGTTCAGTCGCTCGTTTCGCTCGTTTCGGGGCGAAAGCAGAAGGAAATACTCTCGTTTCTCCACGTATCGGGGAGAGAAAAACTCTTCAAGGTGTGCGAGGTGTGCGGGACGACCCGCAAAACCGTCGAGTCTCTCGTCAAAAGCGGATTTCTGACTGTCATTTCGGATGAGAAATACCGCGACCCGTACGCCGCCCTCGTAACGGACGGCGTCGCCGATACCCTCCCCGAGCTGACGAAAGAGCAGCAGAAAGCGGCCGACCGGCTGCTGAAGCTCGCAGCCGCCCCGCCCTCCGCCGCCCTGCTCTACGGGGTGACGGGCAGCGGAAAGACGGAGGTCATGGGACGGGTCATCGACGAGGTCCTCAAAAGCGGCAGGAGCGTCATCCTTCTCCTCCCCGAGATCTCGCTGACTCCTCAGACCGTCGGAATTTTTTACAAAAGATATCCCGGCATCACGGCGGTACTTCACTCCGGACTTTCGGATGGCGAGCGCTTTGACGCATGGCGCCGGATGTCCGACGGGACCTGCCGTCTTTGCATCGGGACCCGCTCCGCCGTTTTTTCTCCCGTAAAAAATCTCGGGCTCATCATTATCGACGAGGAACAGGAGCACACTTACAGAAGCGAGTCGGCTCCGAAATATCACGCCCGTGACGTCGCGAGATACAGATGCGCGGCGGAAAAAGCGATGCTTCTCCTGTCCTCCGCGACCCCGTCGGTCGGCACCTTCAAAAAAGCGAAGGAGGGCAGATACGATCTCGTCACGCTCGGAGAACGCTACGGCGGGGCAAAACTGCCGGAGCTCGTTATCTCTGACATGAGGCGCGAAGCGGGGATCCCCGTCATCGGGAACGAACTTAAACGCCGGCTCTCGGCAACGCTCTCGAGGGGCGAACAGGCGATCCTTTTCGTCGGCAGACGCGGATACAGCAGTTCTCTCGTCTGCGCCTCCTGCGGGAGGTCGCCGGAATGTCCGCGCTGCTCGGTCTCGTTCACTCATCACGTGACGTCGTCGGGAAGAAGCTACCTCGCCTGTCACTGGTGCGGGCTCAAGATCCCGATGCCCGACGTCTGCCCCGATTGCGGGCAGAAATCGCTGAGAAAGCTCGGCCTCGGCACCCAGCTGGTCGAGGAAAAGATAAAATCCGAATTTCCCGGGGCGCGCGTCCTTCGCATGGACTCCGACACCACGGGAACGAGATCGTCGTACGATGAGATAATAAGCGAATTCAAAAACAGAAAAGGCGACGTCCTCGTCGGGACGCAAATGGTCACAAAGGGCCACGACTTCCCGGACGTCACCCTCGTCGGCGTTATCGACGCCGATGCGGAGCTCTATCGCGGAGACTACGCCTCGGCGGAGCGCGCGTTCGCCCTGTTTACTCAGGTCGCGGGCAGGGCCGGCAGGGGCAGACTCCCCGGGACGGCGCTCATACAGACCTTTTCACCGGATCATCCCGTCATAAACGAACTCACCGGCGGCAGTTACTCGCAGATGTTCACCCGGGAGATCGAGGAAAGAAGGGTCAGACAGTTCCCTCCATTCTCGGATATCGTGATATTCACGGTGTCCTCGACGGACGAAGCGTCCGTGCCGACCTTTGCCGAAAAGATCGCCGCTGATCCTTCGGTCATCGGGAAAGACCTGCCGCTCGCGGTCTTCGGACCCATGAATGCCAGGATGTACAAGATAAACGGGATATTCAGACAGCAGATAGTCGTTAAATGCGGACTCGACAAACCGACCCGCGCCGGCCTCGAAACGGTATACGTTTCGGCTCTGAAGCGCTCGGGGACCGGAATATCGGTCGCAATCGACGTGAATCCTTAAAAGGAGACGTATATGGCAATACTCAGAATAGTAAAGGATCCCGATCCGATCCTCAGAAAGAAAAGCCGCGAGATCACCGAGATGACCCCGAGGATAAGGCGACTCATAGGTGACATGAAGGATACCCTTCACAAGGCCGCAGGGGCGGGGCTCGCCGCGGTTCAGGTGGGAGTCCTCCGCCGCGTCGTGATAATCGAGACGGAACCCGAAAAGCCGCTGACGATGATAAATCCCGAGATCGTCTCCCGCTCGGAGGAGACCCAGACCTGCGTCGAGGGATGTCTCTCCATACCCGACGCCTGGGGCGAGACCGTACGGCCGATGAGGGTGTCGGTCAAATATCTCGATACTGACATGAAAGAAAGAACCCTCGAAGCCGAGGGCTTCACCGCGCAGGCGGTCTGCCACGAGCTGGAGCACCTCGACGGTATCCTTTATACCGACAAGGTCACCCGTATGCTCGACCCGGAGGAGCTCGCGAATGAAAGAAACTAAGACGAGGGTGCTCTTTATGGGCACCCCCGATTTTGCCGAGGCCTC
>JAGABQ010000150.1:0-18156 GCA_017614495.1 Clostridia bacterium | reverse complement strand
GGGATATCGGCCCAGGCAAACGCCCCGGCCGAGAGCGGACTGACGGGCTCGGATCTCCTTGCCGAGGCGTACATGACCGAATACGCCGCTTATTACGTCTCGTGCTTCACCTCGCTGTGGGGAAAAATATACGACCACGTCACGAGCGAGGAGAACGGCATCCTCCGGTTTTCGGACGACGAGCTGATCGCCGCCGTGGAGGAAAAGTTCACCCGCATATCCTACGTCTTCATCCCCCGCGACGCCGAGGACGCGATGGCCCTCGCGCTCGAGGCCAACGAAAAAATCGAGTCCGGCGCCGATTTTTCCGAAGTTGTGGAAGAATACGGGCAGGACGCGAACATGAGTTCCCTGCTCGGGCGCGGATATTACTACGTCGAGGGGGAGATCATCGACGGGGTGGCCGACGAGGCGGCTTCCCTCGAGCCCGGCGAGACGAGCGGCGTGATAGACCTCGGAGAGGGCTATTTCATAATCAAGCGTCTGCCCCTCGATATGGACTACGTGAGGTCCGACCTCGGCGCCTTCCGCACGAAATATCTCGCGTATCTCTTCAACGAAATGGTAAGCGAGACCGCCGCCGGGCTGAGCGTGAAATATGAAAAGCTCTACTCCTCGCTGACCGCGGAGACCGTTAAATGATCCCGTACAAAAACGAACTGTTCGAGGCCCCCGTGACCGGCATGACGACGATGGGCTACGGCGTGGCGAGGCACCCGGGCGGACAGGCGGTGTTCGTTCACGGCGGAGTGACCGGCGACGTCGCCGGGATCCGCGTCATCAAGGCCGGCGGCGTGACCGTCGGCAGGGTTGAAAAGCTCATATCCTCCTCGCCTTTCAGAGAAGACAACGCCTGCCCCTCAAAGCGCTGCGGCGGATGTTCGTACGGCGCCGTGACGTTCGGGTACGAGCAGCAGCTCAAGCGCGAAACGGTCGTCATGGCTCTTAAAAAGCAGCACGTCGAGGCCGACGTGTCGGAATGCGTCACCGACGGCCGCCGCGAAAGATACCGCAACAAGGTCTGCGTACCCGTTTCGGGAGAAAAATACGGCTATTACGCCCGCCATTCCCACGAGCTCGCCGACTGCTCGGGCTGCGTCCTCGCGCCCGAAATTTTCGGGGAGATCGCCGAGAGCTGCGTGTCGCTCGGCCTCCCTCTGAGACACGTCTGCGTCCGTACCGGCGAGGCGACCGGCGAAACTATGCTATACCCCGTACTCTCCCGCCGCCCGCACGAAAGCGAAAAGAAGCGGCTTTTATCGCTCGCTGAAAAATTTCCCGCGATAAGTTCCGTGGTGTGCAATATCAACACGAAGGACACGAACGTGATCCTCGGCGACGAGTCCGAGGTCATCCTCGGACGGGACGCAGTACGCGATTTTATCCTCGGATGCGAATTTGAGATATCCCACAGGTCATTTTATCAGGTGAACCGCGGCGTCACGGAGCTGCTCTACGGCAGAGCGGCGGAGATCGTCCGGCGGAGCGGGGCGAAAAAAGTCGCCGACCTCTTCTGCGGCGCCGGAACTATCGGCATATGCTGCGCAAAGGCGGCGCCGGGGATCTCGGTGACCGGCACGGAGATCGAGCCCGCCGCCGTTGAAAACGCCCGCGAAAACGCCCGCCGCAACGGCGTCGAAAACGTTTCGTTCACCTGCGGAAGCGCCGATTCCGTCCCGCAGGGTACGGAGCTCGTCATCACCGACCCGCCGCGCAAAGGGCTCTCGCCCGCGCTTATCTCCTCGATAATCAGCTCGGAGGCCGAGACGCTCGTTTACGTCTCATGCAACCCCGACACCATCGCGCGCGACGCCGCCGAGATTATAAAGGGCGGATTCGAACTGAAATCCGTCACGCCCTTCAATATGTTCCCCCGCACCGGCTCGACGGAAGCGGTCGCCGTTTTTTGTCGGAAAAATATCTGACGGGCGGATCACGGGTACTTTCAGATACGTTTTTCGATTTATTTAATCAGCCGGAAAGAGGGCGTACAATGTCAGCAACGTCAAGGAAAAAGAAAAGAACGCGCATAAAACTCCCCACGGAGTTCACGGAAGGTGCTCTTCATTTCAAGACAGGCCAGGGCTGGAGGGCCTGTCACAACAGCGAAAGAGAACTCTATACCGCCGAAACCTTTACGGCGGGTTATTACGATCTCTATGAGATCAGCGAAGAGATCTTCGGCGCTCTGAAAACGAAAGAAATGACGCGCAGGGACGCCCAAAGTCTGATCGTCACGGGCAGCAGGCATCTGTATAAAAGCGTCAGCGACCGCAACGGCTCGTACGATATCGTACTTGACGAAGACTACGCCTCGCTCTGCCCGTGGGCGGAAGTACAGAAGACCGGGCAGACCTGGGACTGTGAGCTGACCGATCTGGCGGTTGCTCTCTTCGATTCCGAAGAGCAGAACCGCGAGCAGAGACTGAAAAAACAAAAGAGCCGGGAAGACACGGGCACGTGAGTTCAAAAAACCGGGATTTGGAGAGCAAACCACTTCGAGAAGTGATTATGGATGATGACACCGTCCTTCTCGGACAATACTGTTCTGACCTGAACAAGATGAAAACGGCATTATCATCAGATAAATGACGGTGCCGGGCACACGTCGTTGTTTCGGAACGCAAAAAGGAGACCCGATATATGCTGATCCCAAAGAAAAAAGCGACAATTTCACTGATTCTGAAGCTTGCCGTCGTTCTTTCGGCGACGGCGGGCGTGGCGTTGAGCGCGCTGTCGTCAAGCGAAACGTTTATGGGCGGAAGCGTTGTTTTCATGTATTTTACGATACAGTCGAACATCGCGATCGCTTTAGTATCCCTGATCGGCGGCTTGTTATTTATCAGAGGAAAGGCGATCGGCAACGTGTGGTACGTTATAAAGTTCGTCGCTACGGTATCGATCACGCTGACGGGCGCGGTGTTCACCTTTATTCTGGCGCCTACCCTTGGCAGCTTCGCGTGGAAACTGCAGAACGTTCTCACGCACGTTGTCGTCCCGCTTGCGGCGATCATCGACTTCTTTGTGACCGGGCCGTATGGGAACGTTAAGAGAAGCAGCGTTTTCTTTGTGACTCTTCCCCCGCTTGCCTACGGTATATACGCCGTGATCGGATACGTCGCCGGATGGGAGTTTTCCAAAGGGAAAAATTACCCGTATTTCTTTCTGAACTGGGGAAGCCCGGCAGGCGCGTTCGGCTTTACGAAAGAACTTCCGTTCATGGGCTGCGTGTGGTGGATCATCGCACTGCTGATTCTGCTTCTCGCCGTGGGATATGTTTATCTTGTTATTGTTGACGTGTTGAAGAAAACGGCAGTAAAGAGGAATTGATTCATTATCGCGCGGGGAAACAAAAATGAATGCAAAGATAATTATATGGATATTGTTATGAAGGAATCGAACTATACAAGAACGAAACTTGCCTGCTATATGGCATATTTCACGATGTCATCCGTGTTCTGCGTGCCGCCATTGCTTTTCGTAACGTTCCGTGAACTTTACGGAATATCTTATACGCTGCTCGGAACGCTAGTGCTTGTCAATTTCTTCACACAGCTTGGAATAGACCTTGTCTTTACATTCTTTTCAAAGCATTTTAACACAAAGCTGATCGTCAGGTTCATGCCGCTTGTGACCGCAGCGGGACTTTTGGTTTATGCCCTGATACCGAACCTGTTTCCTGATATTGCTTATCTGGGACTTGTTATAGGGACAGTTGTTTTCTCGGTCTCGGCAGGTCTCTCGGAGGTGCTGTTAAGCCCTACGATCGCGGTGCTTCCGTCGGATAACCCCGGGCGGGATATGAGCACGCTGCACTCGCTTTATGCTTTCGGTACTTTTACTATGATCGTAATCAGCACCGTGTATATAAAGCTCTTTGGTGCAAACAACTGGATGTTCCTGTTTATCTTTCTGGCATCCCTGCCTGTGATTCCTTCGGTATTGTTTATGCTTTCCCCGTTGCCGGAAATGAACGGAGAAAGCCCGACTAAGCCAACTGTAAACGATACGAAAAGAAGAGCTGCGGGGCTTGCATTGTTCGTGGCCTGTATTTTCATGGGAAGCTGTGCCGAGAACGCGATGGGCAACTGGATTTCCACTTATATGGAGAACGCTCTCGGTATCAGCAAGGTGATCGGGGATATTCTCGGCGCGGCAATGTTTGCAACTCTTCTCGGGATAGCTCGAATAACTTACGCAAAATTCGGAAAGAACATCTTCAGAACAGTGCTTATCAGTATGATCGGAGCAACAGCCTGTTATCTTGTCGTCGGACTTTCTTTAAACGTAACCGTTGCCTTTATCGCCTGCATTCTGACGGGTTTTTGCACGTCAATGCTGTGGCCGGGAACTCTCATGATGATGGATGAAAAGATACCGAACGCCGGCGTTGCGGCTTTTGCGCTGATGGCCGCGGGAGGCGACCTCGGCGCTTCGGTTTCTCCTCAATTGTTAGGTTTTATCGTTGACAAGGTATCAGCAAGTGAATTTGCGGTAAATCTTGGTAACACGCTGAATATTACTGCAGAGCAGGTTGGATTAAAGGCAGGTATGCTCGTAACGTCGCTGTTTCCGATGATAGGGATCGTGATCGTATTGATCGTGATGCGCTATTTCAGGAAAACAAATTCAGTATTGGCGTAATAAATGATCCCTGAAACTGGGATTTGTGAAGAAAAAAATAATCAAGGAGTAAAGGAAATGAAGTTTTACAGGTGTGCACATTGCGGGAACATAGTCGCTTATATCCACGATTCCGGAGTCCGCGTCCGCTGTTGCGGAGAAGAAATGAAGGAGATCGTACCCAACACCACGGATGCCTCTGGCGAGAAGCACGTTCCGGTCATCAGTGTGGAAGGTCATAACGTCACGGTCACCGTCGGTTCCGTCGAGCATCCCATGCTTGACGCTCACTATATTGAATGGATCATGCTCGAAACAAAGGAAGGGCGTCAGCGAAAGACGCTTAATCCGGGCGATAAGCCCGTCGCCGTGTTCTCTCTCGTCCCCGGAGACTATGTCGTCGCGGCATACGAGTACTGCAATCTCCACGGATTGTGGAAAGCGGAGTAAGAATTTGAAAACCTGCCGGACGACTGGAGATGCCCGCGCTGCAAACAGCCGAAGGAGAAATTCAACAAAGCGTGACGAATTCCGGTTTGACCGGGGCATCAATATTCTGTCAAACCAGGACATGTTATGTCCTATTACCGAAAACACGGCTTTTACTCACTTTATGTCCTTTTATTCCTTAGCGATTGATGCTACAATAAGATCAGAAGGAGATTGTTATGGATCTTTTAAAAGTCGGCAAATTTTTGCAGAGCCTTCGTAAAGATAAAGGTCTGACGCAGGAACAGCTGGCGGAAAAAATCGGCGTTGCTCAGAGAACCGTTTCGCGCTGGGAGACGGGAAACAATCTGCCGGACATAGATATTCTGCTTGATCTTTCTGATTTCTATGAAGTTGATCTTCGTGAGATTCTAAGCGGAGAAAGAAAAAGTGAGAAAATGAAAGAAGAAATGAAGGAAACCGTGCTTCAGGTTGCAGACTACGATAGCACAAATGAAAAAAATCTGATTGGGCAGATCATCATCTTAACTATTGTAGGATGCATTGCTTGGGGTTTGTCGCTGATAACTGTTCTGAACTTTTTGAATAACGTCACAGGTGGTATCATTGTTTTGATGTGCTCGCTTGTTTCACTCCTTTTATATGCGTTAATAATGCTCAGTATCAAGAATAACCGAACAAAAAAGGGCTATCTGAACTGCCTGTGCGGTGCCTTTGCAGCAAGTACAGTCAGTAATATTGTTTTGATGTTCGTGTTCTTTCGAGATGGATCATACATCAATTACGGTCTGATTGGTTTTTATGCGATCATCTTTATCTGCATTATTGCTTTTTTTGCGGCAGGAGTTGTTGTTACAATAATAAACAGTTCAAAAAAAGCGAAGCTAAAGTGATTAATCCCGGTTTGGCGGAATAATAACTCCGGACAAACCGGGTTGAATTCAAAACATTAACTGCGGAAAAATATTCATAATCAGTGAATAAAATCTCCCCGGAGGATTGACACCGGGGAGGTTTTGCTGTATAATATATTATTATATTTACCGGAGACAAATATGACGGACGAAAAATCGCCGAATGAAATAAAGGACATTTTTGAGAACGATACGGGCGAACTTTGCCTGACTACGCGGCGCGAAGCAAGGCGCACCGTTTTCCGCCTCCTTTTCGAGGCGGAATTTCAGAAACCGGATGATCCCGACGCGTTCCTCGCCGACGAAACGGAAAATCTCGGCCTCAGGGGACCCGAATACGGATACGTCAAGGAGATCTTCGACGGCGTGTTCGCCGAAAAGGAAAAGATCGACGCACTGATCGTCAAATTCTCGCGCGGGAGGTCCATCGACCGGCTCCCGAGGGTGACGCTCACGGCGCTCAGGATCGCCATATACGAGATGGGATTTTACGCCGGAAGGGACGGCGAACACGTCCCGCTCGAGATAGCAATAAACGAGGCGGTCGAGATCTGCAAGCTTTTCGGGGACGAAAAATCGCCGTCGTACGCCAACGGAGTGCTCAACTCCGCGGCCGCCGAGTTGGGACTCAAAAAATGAACGTCTGCTCGCTCGGGATAGACACGAGCAACTACACGACCTCCGTCGCGGTCAGCCGCGGCGGCAGGATAACGGAATTCAGGAAAAAGCTCCTCGACGTAAAAGAAGGCGAGCGAGGGCTCAGACAGAGCGAGGCGCTGTTTCAGCACGTCGCGCGGCTGCCGGAGCTCATGGAGGGGATCGGCAGGGACGGCGCGCCCGGGGCCGTCGGCGTATCGACGAAACCGCGCGACGCCGAGGGCTCGTACATGCCGTGCTTCCTCGCCGGCGTGTCCGCCGCGTCGGCCGTCGCCTCGGCGGTCGGGGCGCCTCTTTACGGCTTTTCCCATCAGCGCGGGCACGTGGCGGCCGCGCTCTACTCCGTCGGGCGCGAGGATCTCCTTCACGGGCGTTTTCTCGCTTTTCACATATCCGGCGGGACCCACGAGCTGATACTTTACGACGGCGGTAAGATCGACGTAGTCGGCCGGTCTCTCGACATAAGCGCCGGCCAGCTCATCGACAGGGTCGGCGTCATGACGGGGCTCGGTTTCCCCTGCGGAGCCGAGATGGAACGGCTTGCCGACGGGCGCCTGCCCGGCGTCCGGCCGGTCATAACGGGAAACGACTGTAACCTTTCGGGCTTTGAAAACACCGTTTCGTCAATGCTCGGAAAGGGCGTCCCCGCGGGAGAGGCGTACGCCTTCGTATTTTCGGCCGTACTTGAGACCGTATCCGCGATGATAAAAAACGCGCTCTCGGAGGCGGGCGACGTGCCCGTCCTGCTCGCCGGAGGGGTGTCTTCGAACAAAACAATATCGGGAGAGCTCGCCCGCCGCTTCGGAGTTATGTGCGCCGAGCCGCGCTTCTCCTCCGACAACGCGGCGGGAATCGCCCGCCTCACCGAGCTCTGTCTCATCGGAGAGCTCGACATAAAACCGATGAGGTCTTAAAATGCCGGAAGAAAGAAACATAATCTCGGTCTCGGCGCTTAATGAATACGTCAAGCGCGGGCTCGAGGGAAGCAAATATCTTTCATCGCTCCTCGTCGCCGGGGAAATATCAAATCTGTCCGTCAAGGGCGGACATCTCTATTTTTCCCTCAAGGACAAGGGGGGCGCCGTGTCGGCGATAATGTTCCGCTCGTACGCCGAGCGGATGAAGTTCGTCCCCGAAAACGGAATGCAGGTGGTCGCCGCCTCGTCGGCGACGCTTTACGTCCCGACGGGAAGATATCAGCTCAACGTGACGGCGCTCGAGCCGTACGGCAAGGGCGCGCTCTACGCGGCGTTCGAACAGCTCACGGAAAAACTCAGAGCCGAGGGGCTTTTCGACCCTTCGCGCAAAAAGCCGCTCCCGCCCTGCCCGAGGACGGTCGGCGTCATAACCTCGCCCTCCGGCGCCGCCGTGAGGGACATCGTCAGCGTGACGGGGAGAAGATTCCCCTCGGCAGTGGTCAAAATATACCCCGCCCTCGTTCAGGGCGACGGAGCCGAGGAATCGCTCGTATCCGGAATCGGATATTTCTCCGAAAACAGACCGGACGTCATAATCATCGGCAGGGGCGGCGGCTCCATCGAGGATCTCTGGGCGTTCAACGGCGAAAAGCTCGCAAGAGCGATATCGGCCTGCCCAGTGCCGGTCATATCCGCCGTGGGGCACGAAACCGATTTCACGATCTGCGACTACGTCGCCGACGTGAGAGCCGCGACGCCTTCTGCGGCGGCGGAGCTCGCGGTACCGGACTCGCGGGGACTGTACGCCGGGCTTTCCGAGACGCGGCGGCGTCTTATCTCATCGACCGTATCGAAAATATCCGAAATGCGCGCCGGCGTCGCTTCCCTGTCTCAGTCAAGGCAGCTCACGTCTCCTGATCACTATCTCGCCGACAGACGGCAGGACGTGATCGAACTGAGCGAAAGGGCAAACGAGGCGATCGGCTCGATAACCGCCGACGCGAGGCGGCGGCTGTCGGTGCTCTCCGGCCTGCTCGACGCGCACAGCCCCCTCGGCACGCTGTCAAAGGGCTACGCCGCGGCGTTCCGCAAAGACGGCTCGCCGGTCGTCAGCGTAAATGACGTGGAGCCGGGACAGGCCGTCAGACTGGTCTTTGCCGACGGAGACGCAACGGCCGAAATTACCGAAAAACACTTCCGGAAGGAACTGGAAACCGCAAATGGCTGAATCGACAAAAAACGAAGAAATGACGTTCGAACAGGCGCTCGAGAGTCTCACGGAGACCGTCAAGGCCCTCGAGGAGGGAAAGCTCCCGCTCGACAAATCGCTCGAAGCGTTCGAAAACGGGATAAAACTCGTACGGCTTTGCGAGAGCAAGCTCGACGCCGCGGAAAACCGCGTGAGACTCCTCGTTTCCGACGGTGAAAATACCGATGAACGACCTTTCCCGGGCGCTGACTGAAAACGCGGCCCTGACCGACCGGGTGCTCGACTCCGAGCTCCCCGCGTCCCGCGGGCTTCAGAAACGCCTCACCGAGGCGATGAGATATTCCCTCTTTCCGGGAGGAAAGCGCGTCCGTCCTTTCCTGACGCTCGAGTTCTGCCGGCTTTTCGGGGGTGACGAAACCGTCGCCGCGCGCTTTGCCGCGGCGGTCGTGTGCGTTAACACGTATTCGCTCATCCACGACGACCTCCCCTGTATGGACGAGGACTTCGTCCGCCGCGGAAGACCGTCGAATCACGCGGTCTACGGCGAGGCCGAGGCGCTGCTCGCGGGAGATTCGCTCCTTACGCTCGCATTCGGCATAATCGCCCGGACGGAATGCTGCGGCAAAACCGCGGCCGAGGCCGTCGACGCGCTCTCGTCGCTCGCCGGAGCCGACGGCATGGCCGGAGGACAGAGCGCCGACCTGACGTTCTCCGCGCAGGAGGACGTCTCCTACGCCGATTTTATCGAAATGAACGGGATGAAGACCGGATGTCTCATCCGCGCCGCCTGCATCCTCGGGGCGCTGTCGGCGGGATTTCACAAAGGCAGCGAAGAGTACGAAACCGCCGACGGGTTCGGAAAAGCCGTTGGCCTCGCGTTCCAGATAGAAGATGATCTGATCGACGAGGGCGGGGACGGCCGCTCGTTCCTCAGCTACCTGAGCCGTGAGGACGCCGCCCTTATGATCGACGACCTCACCGCGGAGGCGAAGAGCCGTCTGCCCGAGGGCGCGTCCCTTCTGCGGCAGTTTGCCGACGGGCTGGCCCGGAGAAAAAAATGAGCCGGCTCGACACCGAGATATTCTCCCGCGGGCTCGCGGCGTCGAGATCATCGGCCGCCGCTATGATAAAGAACGGGCAGGTGACGGTAAACGGCGCCGGGGCTTCGAAGGCGTCGCTCGACGTGGGTCCCGACGACGTGATCGAGGTGTCCCGAGGAGACGTCGGAAAATACGTCAGCCGCGGCGGGCTGAAACTCGAGGCCATCCTCGACGAAACGGGGATCGACCCGTCGGGCTGTATCTGCTGCGACATCGGGTCGTCCACCGGCGGCTTCACCGACTGTCTGCTCAAACGCGGGGCGGCGGCTGTCTACGCGATAGATTCGGGAAAAGACCAGCTCCACCCCTCCCTGAGAAACGACAAAAGAGTGACCGTTATGGAGGAGACGAACGCCCGCCTGCTCGACGGATCTTTCCTTCCGAAAAAGGCCGACGTCGTCACGATGGACGTCTCGTTCATCTCCCAGACGCTTATATTCCCCGCCGTGACGGGTATGCTGAAAGAAGGCGGGTATCTGCTTTCCCTCATAAAGCCGCAGTTTGAGGCAGGGCGGGCAAATATCGGAAAAAGCGGCATAGTAAAGGACCCCGCCGCGCGCGCAAAGACCGTCCGCGGCGTCACGGAAAGCGCGGAAGCGCACGGGCTCGCGCCCGTAAAGATAATCGAATCGCCGATCAGAGGAGGCGACGGAAACGTCGAATACCTCGCGGCTTTTGTAAAAAAACAACCTGAAGGGAGTGAAAAACAGTCATGACTTCAGAAAGAACGGGAGAGCGCACCGCCGAGATTGTGACCGCGGCGGGCAGGGATCCCGGGCTCGAATATACTCTCAGGACGGCCGCGCTGTTCCGGGAGCACGGATACAAGGTCCATATCCCTTACGTAAAAACCGAATTGCCCGAATGGGTATCGGCGGAGCCCTGCCGTAGACCCGAGGTCGAGGTCGTCCTCGGTGGCGACGGCTCTATCATGAGGGCTTCGCATTTCGCGTCGCGCGCGGGATGCCCGATCCTCGGCATAAACACCGGGCACATCGGATTTCTGTCCGAGATATCGGTCGACGAGACGGACAGGATCGCGGACTATTTCGACGGGAACTATTCGATAGAGGAGCGCCGAATGCTCCAGGTATATCAGTTCAGGAACGGCAATCTCGTCGGAAGGCCGTCCTCAGCCCTCAACGACGCCGTCATAACCCACGGCAGGACGGCGAAAATACTCGACCTCGAGGTCAGCTGTTCCGGCGTCACGCTCGGGAAATTCAGAGCCGACGGATACATCGTCTCCACCCCGACGGGGTCGACCGCGTATTCGCTGTCGGCAGGAGGACCCGTCGTCGATCCGGAGCTCAGAGGGATATGCCTCACGGCGATCTGTCCTCACTCGCTCGGCGCGAGGCCGGTCGTGGTCCCCGACAACCGCGAGATAGAGGTAAAATATCTCGGCCACGGAGGCATCGTCTCGCTCTCCGTCGACGGGAGCGACACCGCTCAGCTCGAGCCGGGCGACTCTGTCAGGATATCCCTTTCGTCCGACGTGACGAAGTTCATACGCCTCGGAAACAAAGATAAAAAGAGCTTTTACACGCGCCTCCGCGACAAAATGTCCGGCGCGTGACGGAGAATCGCGATATGACTAAAAAAGAACGTCAGGAACTCATTCTGCGGCTCGTCGGCAAATATGAGATCAGAACTCAGGAGGAGCTTATTTCCCGCCTCGCCGAGGCCGGCTGCGACGCCACGCAGGCGACGGTCTCGAGAGACGTGAGAGAGCTCAAAATGGTAAAGCGGCACGGAGACGAAAACAGCCGTTATACCGTGCCGTCGGCGACTGTCGACGAGATCGGCCCTAAATACCGCAATATACTGCGCGACGCCGTTATATCGGCCGACTGCTCGTCCGTTTTCTGCGTGCTCAAGACCTATTCGGGCATGGCGAACGCGGCGGCCGCGGCCGTCGACGGGCTCGGCTTTCCCGAGATACTCGGCACCATCGCCGGCGACGACACGATCTTCGTCATGTTCAGAAATGCCGGTGACGCAGCGGCGTTTGCCCGGAAGATAATCGCGCTCGACATCTGACGGAGACGGGTATGCTGAGATCAATCCACATCGAAAACTTCGCCGTCATACGTGAATGCGATATCGATTTTCCGCGGGGCTTCAGCGTCATAACGGGCGAGACCGGCGCGGGCAAATCCGTCCTCATCGACTCGGTATCGGCCGTGCTCGGCGGCAAACAGAAAAAAGAAATAATACGCACGGGATGCGAAAAAGCGTCTGTCAGCGCCGTTCTTTCGGACGTCGGGGACGTTATTCCCGAGGATTCCGAGATCTCCCCCGACGAAAACGGGGAGATATACGTCGTGAGGACGATAGACGTCCAAGGGCGCTCGCAGTCGAGGATTAACGGCCGCGGCGTGTCCCTCGCCGCCCACCGCGCGGCGCTCTCGGGGACCATATCCATACACGGTCAGAACGACAGTCTGTCGCTGCTTTCCGACCTGTCCCACCTTAATTACGTCGACGGCTTCGCGGGATGCCGCGATCTGCTTCTTAAATACCGCGAAAAGTATTCCGAGACGGTTTCCCTGCGCCGCCGGATCGAGGACCTGAAAAAAGACGAAAAGGAAAAGGTCCGCCTCGCCGAGCTTCTTCGGCTTCAGCTTGACGACATAAACGGAGCGCGGCTGAAACCCGGCGAGGAGGAATCGCTCAACGAGCGGCTCCTCAAACTCAAAAACGCCGAGAAGATAAGCAAGCACGCGAACTTTATAGTCCGCACCCTCTACAAAAGCGAAAAGGGCGTCCCGGCGTACGAGCTGGTCAAGCGCGCCGCCGCGTCCGTCGAGGCGATAAGCGAGTATTTCCCCGAACCGGAGAAATACGCCGACTTGCTCACAAAGCTCTCGTACGGTCTCGAAGAGGTCGCCCTCGTCGCCGAGGATCTGTGCTCCGATTTCGGGGAGGACCCCGAGCGCGAGCTCGACGCGGTCCAGACGCGCCTCGACAGGATAGACAAGCTCAAGAGGAAATACGGCGACAGCGTGGACGAAATACTCCGCTACCGCGACGAAACGGAACAAAAGCTGAAGGAACTCGAGAGCTCCGAGGAGATCATCGGGGCGCTTTCCGAAAAGCTCGCGTCATCCGAGCGCGAGGCGATATCGCTCGGAGAAGAGCTCACCCGCGTACGCCGCGAGGCGGGCGAAAAAATAGAGTCGGCGATCCTCTCCGAGCTCGAATATCTCGAAATGCCCCGCGCCCGATTCAGGGTGTCGGTCAAAAAGCTGTTCGACGAGAGCGGCGCGCCGGAGCTCACCCCGAACGGAACCGACCGCGTCAGCTTTATGTTCTCAGCAAACACGGGCGAGGAGCTAAGGCCGCTCTCTGAGGTCGCCTCGGGAGGCGAGCTTTCGAGAGTCATGCTCGCCCTCAGGACGATTTCGACCGTCGCGGGCGGGGAAACGCTCGTGTTCGACGAGATTGACACGGGCGTCTCCGGTAGAACGTCGCACAAGATAGGGATAAGACTCAAGCGCCTCTCCCGCGCGGGAGGGACCCAGGTGATATGCGTCACCCACTCGGCGCAGATAGCCGCCGAGGCCGACGCCCATTATCTCATCAAAAAAACGGAAAAGGACGGAAGGACCGAAACGTCCGTCACTCTGCTCGACAGGCAAGGCAGGATAAACGAGCTTTCCCGCATCATGGGAGGCGTTAATATTACCGAAAAAATCAGGCAGTCCGCGGAAGAAATGCTGTCGAACGCCGGAAAAAACGAGGAATTATAAAATGAAAACCAAAGAAATCAAGCCATTTGACACACTTAAACAACCCGAAAAACCCCGCCCGATACTCTTTCCGGTTGAGCTCGGCGGCAGCGCGGCGTTCCTCGCGCCCGTCGGCGGAAAAATAACCAAAGTCAACTGCGAAAATCTCGAACCGCCGTATCTCATCCTCGCGAACCACGCGTCGTTCGTCGATTTCCCGCTCGTCGTGAAGGCGATATTCCCGAAAAGGACGAACTGGGTGATCTCGATAGAGGAATTCAACGGCAGAGAATGGCTCATGCGCGGGATAGGCGGCATTTACAAGCGCAAGTTCACCTCCGACATAAGGGTGGTCCGGCACATGCTGACGGTCCTGCGCAAACGCAAAGGCATCGTCACGATGTATCCCGAGGCGCGCTTTTCCCTCGCCGGAATAAACGAGCGGCTTGACGACGCGCTCGGAAAGTTCGTCAAGACGGCGCGCTGCCCCGTTGTCATTTTCCTCGCTCACGGCAATTTTCTGAGATCTCCGCAGTGGAACAAGCACCCCGTCCGTTCCGTAAAGATCGACGCGACGATGACTCAGATCGTGACCGCAGAGGAGGCGGCAACCCTGCCCGCCGCCGAGATACAGAAACGCATCGAGGAGGCGCTCGTATACGACGACTACGCCTGGCAGGCCGAGAACAACATCCGCATAAAATCGAAAAAACGCGCCCACAACATCCACAGGATACTCTATCAGTGCCCCGTCTGCGGAGAAGAGTTCACGACCGACAGCGACGGGACCAGGATATGGTGCAACTCGTGCTTTGCCGAATGGGAAATGGACGAGCTCGGCAAGCTCCACCGCAAAGACGGCGGCGAGGACGTCTTTACGCATGTCCCCGACTGGTACAGATGGGAGCGCGAAAACGTGTACAAAGAGGTCCGCGAAGGCCGCTATCACTTTGAGGACACCGTCCGTCTCGAAGAGCTCGTAAACTGTCAGAAAGCCGGCTTCGTCACCCTCGGCAACGTCACGCTGACGCACGACAGGAACGGTTTCACGATGCACGGAAAGCTCGACGACGGAACGGACTTCGATTTCCACCGCACAGTCCGCTCCATGTATTCGTGCCACATCGAATACAACTTCAAGGAGCGCGGCGACGCCATCGACCTCGCGACGCTCGACAAGACCTACTTCGTCTTCCCCCAGACGGCGCACAACGTCCTGACGAAGATCCATTTCGCCACCGAAGCGCTCTACGACGTCGTGACGGCGGAGGAAAAAGCCGCAAAAGAGGCGGAAAACCAACTCAAAGAACAATCATAACAAAAAATCACTTACAGGTATTTAGATGGGCAAACTGGTTGTTGGTAAAAACGACCTTGAAACGCTGTATCCCGATATTGCCAGAGAATGGGATTATGAGAAAAACGGAGACTTAACTCCCGGGAAGGTCGGCGCAGGTTCTAAACAAAAAGTGTGGTGGATTTGTCCGAAAGGTCATTCGTACGACATGGCTGTCGGCAACCGGACAAATCAGAAGCAAAAATGTCCCTACTGCTCCAACAAACGGATCTTAAAAGGGTACAACGATTTAGAAACCCTTTTCCCAGACGTAGCCAAAACGTGGGATTATGAAAAAAACGGCAACTTATTACCGTCTATGGTGACGCCGAGAACCAACAAAAAAGTGTTTTGGATTTGTCCGAATAATCACTCTTATCCGGCCACGGTTGCTTGGAGAACGAACAAGGATCATCCGACCGCATGTCCGTATTGCAGCCACAATAAAGTTTTGAGCGGGTTCAACGATTTTGCCACCATTTGTCCCGATAAAGTTAAATACTGGGATTATGAAAAGAACGGGGCACTAAAGCCCAACGAAATAACAGCCCACAATGGCGCATACATTTTTTGGAAATGCCCGTATTGCGGTTATTCCTGGCGTACAAAAGTGTTGACTTTCTCTTACGGAAATGGCTGCCCGAAATGCAAATCCCGCAGGCAGACTTCTTTCCCTGAACAGGCGGTTTTCTTTTACATTAAAAAACTATTCCCTGACGCAATCAGCAGATATAAGTTTGAAAACACTTCTTCTTTGGAATTTGATGTCTTCATTCCGAAGACAAAAATCGCCATAGAGTACGACGGGTGGACCTGGCATCACAATAACTCATCAACGAATAGAGAAGAGAAAAAATACCGCTTCTGCGCCGAAAAAGGGATATACCTGATAAAGGTTAAGGAATACAGTCCGAAAGGAGTCCGGCCGGTTTCCCGATTGTGCAACGAAGCCTACTACGTGGATGCAAAAAACATCGTGACGCTGAACGACGCGCTTCAAAACATCATTGACAGGCTCGATGAAACAACGTTACTGAATATGTGGTTGAGACCTCCGTCACATAATAAAATTCACAGCGACGTCGTCGTGGATATCAATCGGGACAGACAATTCATACTCGATTCGTATTACGGATGTGATGTTGAAAACTCTTTGTTTGAACGGTATCCAAACATAGTCACCTACTGGGATTATGAAAAAAACATTATTTCTCCAACCCAAATTTCATTTTCATCTACTGTCATAGTTTGGTGGAAATGCGCAGATTGCGGTGTCTCGTTTCAAAAGCCGGTCAATGAAGTCGTGCATAAGGGGCTAAATCCTTTATACTTTTGTCGCAATTGCGCAATGAAAAGGCACTATGACGCGGTAAGAGTATCGAAATACATACCAGTAACAGCAACCGACAAGGATGGCAATACGATAACTTTTGACAGTTTGACATCTGCAATGAACTACTGCATTTCTGCCGGTTTAGTTTCCGGAAAAACAGACCGCAGAAAACCCAGCGGAATATGTAACTGTCTGAAAGGAAAACAAAAAACCGCCTATGGGTTCAGTTGGAAATATAAAGACTCCTGAGAGTGGCACTGACCGCCATTTTCGCCGGGATTGACAATCCCGAAAAAAAGTTGTATAATATTGATTTGATTTTAATTCTTTTAACACAAAGGAAGTGATTTGTCTTAATGGACGGAGATCCCGGTAACGGAACCATACCGATACCATTGCCGGACCCCGCGGCGGGAACACCCGACGGCGGGATCACGGCGCTGCTTATAATTCTGTTTATCTTTCTGATCATCGCGGGGGCGTTTTTCGCCGCCGCCGAGTCGGCTTTTGCCGCGATGAACAGAGTCAAGGTCAAAAGCAAGGCCGAGGACGGCGACAGGCGTGCGAAAAAAGTCATGCTTATCGACGCGAATTTCGAGCGCGCCATAACCGCGCTTCTTATCGGCAACAATATAACCCATATAGCCGCCGGCTCGGTCGCCGCGCTCGTCGCGGTCCGCGCCTACGGCAGCTCCGGAATCGTCGGGACCATGACGACGCTCGTCTCCACCGCCGTCGTCTTTATGTTCAGCGAAATGATACCGAAGAGCGCGGCAAACGACCGCGCGGACAGTCTATGCCTGTCGTTCGCATCCCCGACGATATTCTTCATGCGGCTTTTCAGGCCGCTCACCTTCCTGTTTCTCAAGCTTTCGGGGCTCGTGACCAAACTGTTCGGCAAGCCGGACGCGCCCTCGTATACCGAGGATGAGATACAGGATATAATCGACACGGCCGAGGAGGAGGGCGTCGTCGACGAGGAGCAGAGCGACCTCATAAGGAGCGCGCTCGTATTTTCCGAGACCGAGGTCTCGGAGATAATGACCATGCCGGACGACATAGTCTCGGCAGATCTCTCGCTCGGCCCGGACGAAATGCTCGGGCTGCTCAAAGAAACCAACCACTCCCGCATCCCGGTATGCGAAAGCGACGGGAACGGCGATAAAAAATACGTCGGCCTGCTCAACGTAAGGACGTATTTCAGAGAACTGCGCCGCGCCGGCTCGCCCGAAAAGCTCGACGTGCGCGGCATAATCACGCCTGTCACCTTCGTCCCCGACGACACGCCGGTCGACAAGCTGCTCCGCGACATGCAGAAAAGCAAGACGTATCTCACCCTCGTGACTGACCACGAGGACGGCTCCGTCTGCGGGCTCGTCACGATAGAAGACCTGCTCGAGGAGCTCGTCGGCGAGATATGGGACGAGGACGAGGAGGTCGACGAGAGCTTCATCAAGCTCGGCGGGAACTATTTCCGCGCCGTCCCGACCCTCACCTGCGGCGACGCCTTCGGGCGGTTCGGCTACGTATGCAAAAACCGCGAGGACGCGAGGAAAACGCTCCGTCAGCTGTATTTTGAAAACGTCGGCAACCCGGAGGACGGCGAAGAAGAAAGCTTCATTTACCGCGGACGCATCAGCATATCCGCGGAGGATGTGTCGGAGGACGGCGAACCGGCGTTCATCGTCATCCATCCGCTCGACGACGACGAGATAAGCGAACTGCTCGCCTCGGCGCAGAAGGAGGCCGAAGATGAGTGACGGCGTTCTTATCGGCATTATTTTCGTGCTGTGCGTCCTGTCCGCCGGCTTTTCCGCGTCGGAGATGACATTCAACTCCGCCAACAAGATCCGTCTCAAGGGAGCCGCGGAGGACGGAAAGC
>JAGABQ010000149.1:0-13775 GCA_017614495.1 Clostridia bacterium | reverse complement strand
CCGACCTTGCTGCCGGATTGCTCGGCAACGTACGAGGAGTATTCCTCGGCGGTCAGAAAATCGGAATATTTATCGCCGATGCCGGAAACGTATCCCGCGAGAATGGCGTTTTTAAGGTCTTCTTCGTTGATTTTCCCGATGTAGTTTTCGCGCACCGTGTCGTCAAGCTTCAGAAGCACGCTGTAAAAACCGTAATCGGCGATGAGTTCGTTAGTCTCCTTCCTGTGCTTTTCGGTCAGAATGACGTACGTCGCGTTGAAAGTCACGACGACCGCGGTTATCACAATAAGCACGGCGAGGAGAACGGGTATTTTTTTCTTCATAAATCAGAGATTGTATTTCAGGACGGTGAGCACGTCGACCTTTTTGCCGTCTATCACGATAAAGATATTGTTCTTTACGAGCGGCTCGGTGTGCTTTCCGTCTACACGGGTCTCGAAATGGAGATGATATCCCGTCGCGCTGCCGGTCGCCCCGACCTTGCCGATGACCTGTCCCTGCTTGACGTTGTCGCCGACCTTTGCGATACGGGTGGACATATGGGCGTATCTCGTCGTCTTTCCGCCGCCGTGATCGATGACCACGTAGTTGCCATAGCTGTGGTCATAAGTTGAAACGATGACCTTTCCGGCCTTTGCGGCGTAGATCTCCGTACCGTACGGAGCCGCTATATCTATCCCGTAATGGAAATCGTTCATTCCCCAGATTTTGCGCCAGCCGTATTTTGAGGTGATCGTAAGCCGGTTCACCGGGAGAGGCCACATATAAGACTGATTCTGCTCCTCTTTGATCTGCTGCTCATACTTTTTGATCAGGTTCTGAAGCTCCTTTTCCGCCTTTTCCTTTGCCGCCTGCTCTTTCTTTGCGGCATTTTCCTGCGCCTTTTGGTCGGATTCGAGTTTCTTCAGATATTTGTCCTGAAGCGCGAGTTTCTCCTCGAGATCGGAGAGCAGGTCCTCATATTCCGCAAGAGTCTCCGAATAATCCTGTTTCTGCTGTTCGAGATTGGATTTCAGAGCCTTAAGACCTGTGATCTCCGCGTCGAGATCCTCGGTAAGCGACTGCTGATAATTCAGCATCGAGCCGAGGTTGTCAGACCTTGTAAGGAACTCTATAAGATTGTCGGAGCTGACAAGAAGCTCGGCAAGCGTAAGCATACCGTTTTCGTACGACGTGCGGAGAAGGCTCGAGAACGCGTCGTATTTGCGCTCGACCTCCGCCTGCTTGTCAAGTATCTCCGTTTTGCGTTCGGCAATCAGCGTTTGATACTGGGTTATAAGCTCATCGGTCTGATAGATCGCCTCGTTCATGTACGTGATCTCAAGGTCGAGCTTTTCCTTCTCTGCCCGGGCTTCCTCTATCTGACCGTCGAACGCCGCGGCGTTCGTCTGATATTTTGCTATGTTTGCCGTAGCGTTCTTGATTTTGTCACGCTGGGCTTTTATATCCGCCTCGGTGACCTTTTTCGCCGCTTCGACGCTGCTTCCTCCGTCGTCAAAACTCATGAACGAAACGAAAGTCAGTAGTATCGCAAGCATGAGGAAAAACGACTTTATCCTCGTCCCCGCCGCGTATGACTGTTTTTTCATTTTGATTCAACGCCTTTCCCGGGCAAAGCCCGAACGTTCCCGTATTATGCCTTCAGATATCTCCAGATGGCGATTATACTTCCGATAAATCCGGTGACAGCGCCGACCGCGAGGCACTCTATCAGCACCATACCCCATACCGACGAAAACGGAAGCATGGAGATGATATTGATTTCCCTGATGATGAGACGCGAAACGTATCCGTACGCGATCCATTGCGCTATGAAGGAGAGCAGTCCCGAAAACAGTCCGATTATCGCGCCCTCCATCTCAAAGGGAGCGGCGATAAACGCCTTCGTCGCGCCTATATAGCGCATTATGACGATCTCCTTGCTGCGGTACTCGACCGCGAGCTTGACTGTGTTCACGATAACGACGACGGACACGACGAACAGAACGACCGAGAACCAGAAGAGTACGGACGACGTACCGCTCCTGACGGAATTGATGGACTCGGCTATCTGCGCGCGGCTCCGCGTGTTGTATATATCGGGAATCGCGAGGGCTTTTCTCTCAAGCTCCTCGACGTCCGCGTCTGACGTATAAGTGATTATGAAGGTGTCGGGATACGGGTTGCTGAGCTCGCTGAAAAGCTCCTTTATCCCCTCGTATTTTGCGAGGGCCTTCATCTCGTTTTCAAGCGTCTCTTCCTTTGACACGAATCTGACGGCGTCCGGGCCGTCGAGATACGGGAGAGAATTCACCATCTGCCGCACAGCGGCGAGACGGAGCTCGGAATCCGTTCCGACGACGGCGCCGGTGTCCGTTCCCGGATCGTAGATTACGTCGTATTCACCGAAGGCGGGAGTCTCGCTCCACACGGCGTAGAACTCTATAACGCCCTTCTTTGCGTCCTGAGACAGGAGCTGTACCTCTTCGCCCGGCTTATAAAGCGCCGTCGGGTTTTCTTCGAGAAGGGCCTCGTATACAGTTGTCCAGCCGAGGAAGCTGATCGCGCTGTTCGCCGACTGGAGTCCCGAGGGGAGACTGATCCTGTCGCCGCTCATATATACGGTGTCGTCCTGCTCAAGCGGCTCGGCAAGCTTCATCCCGCTCGCGTTGAACAGGACGCTGATGCCGTCATAACTGACGTCGGCGTCGCCCTCCCACACGGCGTAGAACGTTATCTTGCCGAAACGCGAGTCCTCTTCGCTTACCGTGTATTTCTGCCCCGCCTGATACATCGGACTGTCCGATGAGCGGACGGTAGTCCAGCCGAGGAAGGTCCTGCCGCTGTCCGTCTCCGGCGCGTCGGCGAGGGTGATGCGCTCTCCCGCGCTGTGACCAGTCGTGGTGTCGCAGAAGGCAACAAGCTGGTTGAGATTGTCGAGTGATTCGAGGTTATAATCGATATTGCGGGCTATCAGCATGAAAGCCCCGAGAACGGTCAGGCAGGAAAAAAGCACCACGATCGAGGCGACGGTCATCATTCCGTTGCGGAACATCCCGCGGAAGGCCTGGCCGAT
The DNA here is from genome assembly GCA_017614495.1 of Clostridia bacterium. GTDB lineage: Bacteria > Bacillota > Clostridia > Oscillospirales > CAG-272 > Colimorpha_A. The sequence continues at coordinate 10,720 of JAGABQ010000149.1, read as the reverse complement.
AAAGAACGACGGCTTATTTCTGCGCATTGAACATTCCTCCGACCCTGTCGCTGACCACGACGCCGTCGTCGATCATGACGACGCGCTGCTTGAAATAATCGACGAGCGTTTTCTCATGCGTGACGACGATTACGGTCTTGTTCTTGCTGTGTATCTTTATGAGGAGACTCATAATCTCGAGACTGAGCTTGGGGTCGATGTTACCCGTCGGCTCGTCCGCGATTATGGTCTTGGGGTTGTTCGCCAGGGCGCGGGCGAGAGCAACTCTCTGCTGTTCCCCGCCCGACAGCTCGTCGGGGAAACACGAGCCCTTTTCGGAAAGGCCGACTATCGAAAGCATCGAAGGAACTCTCCTTTTGATGGCCTTTTCGGACTCGCCGATCACCCGCATGGCAAAGGCGACGTTTTCATACACCGTCATGTCGGAGAGGAGTCTGAAATCCTGAAACACCACACCGATCTGGCGGCGATAGTACGGCACTCTGCGTTCCGGCATTTTCGTCAGATTGAAGTTGCCGACGGTGAGCGTTCCCCCGGTCACGCGCTCCTCTCTTGTCAGGAGTTTGGTCAAAGTCGACTTTCCGGCGCCGGACGCGCCGACGATGAAAACGAACTCCCCGTCGTTTATTTTAAGATTTACGCCTTTGAGCGCCTCTGTTCCGTTCGGATATACTTTTGTTACGTTGTTGAATTCAATCATTTTTAAGATGTTTATAACGTTCCTTCAAGGTATTTTCTGACCATCAGGGCAAGCCGGAGCGTGACCGCCTGGTCAAACGTTCTTATATCGAGCCCCGTCACGCGTTTAATTTTCTCGATCCTGTAAAGGAGAGTGTTCCTGTGGACGAATATGCTCCTCGCGGTCTCGGACACGTTCAGTCCGTTGTCGAAAAACGCCTGGACCGTCGCGAGCATCTCTCCGTCGAACTGATCGACTCCCCTGACCTCGGAGAGGAAAGCGCGGCACGCCTCACGCGGGAGGCCGTTTATCAGTCCGGCCACGCCGAGCGACCCGTAACACGCAACCGGTTTTCCAGGTGAAAAGAGTCTCGCCGTCCCGAGGGCGAAAAGGGCGTTCGAATACGATTTTCCGAGCATACCGAGGTCATCGGCAGTCGTGCCGACCCCGACGAAGGCGTTGACGAAGCATTCCGACCCGAATACGTCAACGACGGAAGCGGCGGTCTCGTTTGCTTCATCCCCGTCCGACGCGCCCGCGCCGGTGATCACCGCGTAATCGTCTCCGCCGACGGAAACGACGAAATCGTCATTTTCCGGGAAAATGCGGCTAAGCACCTGATACGGCTGGGTATCGGCGTCTCCCTGCACCCTCACGGCGTAGACCTTTCTCGGCTCGGAAAAGCGTATCCCGAGTCTTTCGGACGTTTCTATAGCCGCGCCTGAAGCGATCTCCCCGAGAATGAGTTTTCGCATGAACTCCGCGCGTCCGGCCTCGGCGTCGCGCAGCGACGCGGACTCCGAAACTGCGAACGCAAGCATTCCGCAGAGGCGCACCGACAATCCGTCAGTCCCGCGGACAAAAACCCGTGTTTCGGAGTTTTTGTCGGCTTTCATGACCGAAAAGCCGCCGGGCAGAACTTTGCTGCCGTCTTTTCCGATGAAATCCGGGTCGGTGCAGGCGAGCACCGAGCCGTCCTCTCCGAGAATTCCGGCTGTCGTTCCGATATATCCGGCAACGCCGTCGATAATATCCTGAAAGCGCCTGTCCGTCATCTGACCTCCTCATTGCCGCCGTCTCCTCAAAAAGGGACTACGACCCGAGTTTATTATCCTTTTTATTCTATCACAAAAACGTTTTTTTGTCAAGTCCCGGAATCCGTGCACGGAAATGTTACAGTGCGTTTTTGAAGCGTTCACCCGCCGCGCTCGTTGACATATCGGCTTCGCAGTGGTATAATATGGGACGGTGTGAAAATAAATAATGAATAATTTTTCATTTTCCCTTGACATCGGATGAATATTTTGGTATAATATGGAATAATCTTCCATCAACGGCAGAAAGCGGACACAAATGACGAAGGTATTCATAGACGGCAATTCAGGGACGACCGGCCTGAGAATATATGAACGGCTTTCCGAAAGGCGGGACGTCGAGCTTCTCGTTCTTCCGGACGAAGTCAGAAAGGAAGCCGCGCGGCGAGCCGAGATGTACTCACGGGCGGACGTCGTTTTTCTGTGTCTCCCCGACGAGGCGGCAAAAGAAGCCGTTGCGCTCGCAGAAGAAACGGGAGCGAAAGCCGTGATCATCGACAGCTCGACAGCCCACAGGACGGCGCCGGGCTGGACTTACGGCTTCCCGGAACTTTACGGTCAGAGAGAAAAAATCGCGAATTCTAAAAGAATAGCAAATCCCGGATGTCACGCGAGCGGTTTTATCGCTCTCGTGCGGCCTCTCGTGGAAAAAGGCCTCATAAGACCTGACGCGAGACTATCCTGCACGTCGCTGACCGGTTATTCGGGCGGAGGAAAAAAGATGATCGCCGAGTACGAGGACGCATCGCGCTCTCCCCTTCTCGACGCTCCTCGCCTTTACGGCCTTACGCAGACGCACAAGCATCTGCCGGAAATGAAGGAATACTGCCGTCTCGACTTTCCGCCGGTATTCTGCCCCGTTGTGGCGCCGTACAAATGCGGGATGGAGGTGATCGTCCCGCTGACAAGAGACGATTTCCGAGGAACGGTGTCCGAAATAACGTCGGCGTATGAGGGCTATTACCGAAGCGGTCTTATCAGGGTAAACACCGGCTCGTCCGAATCCGGTTTCCTGTCCTCCGGGGCTTTTTCCGGAAGAGACGACATGGAACTGTCGGTTTTCGGCGGAGAAAACGGCCTCACACTCGTATCGAGATTCGACAATCTCGGCAAAGGCGCCTCGGGATCGGCGATACAGAACTTCAATATAATAACGGGAACGGACGAGACGGAGGGTCTCGTCGTCTGAGAAAGATAAACGGTACATTGACATGAAATACTTGGAAGGCGGCGTATGCGCCGCAAAGGGCTTCCGCGCAAACGGCATTCACTGCGGCATACGCAAAAATAAAACCAAACGCGATCTCGCACTCATAGTAAGCGACGTCCCCGCCTCCGCGGCCGGAGTATATACGACCAATCTCGTGAAGGGCGCGCCACTCATCATAACCCGCTCTCACGTGACAAAAGGCAAGATATCAGCGATCATCTGCAACAGCGGCAACGCCAACACGTGCAACAGCAACGGCGCGGAGGTCGCCATCGAGACCTGCCGCGAGCTCGCCGCCCGCCTCGGCACGTCCGAGGAGGAGATCGCCGTCGCCTCGACGGGTGTCATCGGGCTGCCGATGAGCTCGACTCCGATAGTGAACGGCATGAAAGAGCTTATCGGCGGGCTTCGCAGGAGCGCCGAGGGCAGTTCCTTCGCCGCCGAAGGCATCATGACGACCGACACGATAAAAAAAGAGGTCGCCGTTGAGTTCGAGCTCGGCGGAAAGACCTGCCGCATAGGCGGCATCGCCAAGGGGAGCGGAATGATCCACCCCAACATGGCGACAATGCTCGTTTTCATAACCTCCGACGTTGCGATAACTCCCGACGCCCTCCAGACGTCGCTGTCGCGCGACGTAGTCGATTCATTCAATATGATCAGCGTCGACGGAGACACCTCGACGAACGATATGGTGCTTGTCCTGGCAAACGGAGCGGCCGGCAATCCCGAAATATCGGGCGAGGGAGAGAATCTCGACGTTTTCCGCGCCGCGCTCAGGGCGGTCACCTCCCGTCTCTGCCGCATGATAGCGTCGGACGGCGAGGGTGCCACGAAACTGCTTGAATGCACCGCCCACGGCGCAAAGGACGACGAGACAGCGCGCATCGCGGCAAAAAGCGTTGTCTGCTCTTCTCTGCTGAAGGCGGCGATGTTCGGCGCCGACGCAAACTGGGGCCGCGTGCTCTGCGCTATCGGATACAGCGGAGCCGATATCGACGTTGACTCCGTAGGAATTGCTTCTGAAAGCGCCGCCGGAAGGATCGTCGTGTGCGAAAACGGCCTCGGCGTCGACTTTTCGGAAGAACTCGCGAAAAAAATACTCCTCGAGCCCGAGATCACGATTGACGTCTCGCTCGGGGACGGCGAAGGAAAGGCCTCGGCGTGGGGCTGTGACCTGACCTACGACTACGTCCGCATAAACGGAGATTACAGGACTTGAGCATGAGCGGAAACGGCATCAGGACCGTCGTTATAAAATACGGCGGCGCGGCGATGAAGGACGACGCCCTGAAAAAACAGGTCGTCGGCAACGTTGTAAAACTCTGCGACGAAGGGATCAAAGCCGTCATCGTGCATGGAGGAGGCCCCGAGATATCGTCGCTCTCCTCTCGGCTCGGCATCGAAACAAAGTTCGTCGACGGCCTCCGCGTGACGGATTCCGAAACGCTCGACGTTGTTCTCATGGTCCTCGCCGGAAAAGTCAACAAGGAACTTGTCAGCCTGATCGGGGACTTCGGCAAAAAAGGCGCGGGGATATCCGGTGTCGACGGCGGCACTCTCGTCGCGAAAATGAAAGACGAGCGTCTCGGTTTTGTCGGTGACGTCGTGAGCGCGGACCCGTCGCTGATCCGTGTCCTCGCGGAAAACGGTTATATTCCGGTAGTCAGCACCGTTGCGCGCGGAGACGACGGAGTTATATACAACGTTAACGGAGATACAGCAGCCGCGTATATCGCCGGCGCCGTCGGGGCGGACGCCCTGATACTCATGACCGACGCCCCGGGAGTGCTCCTCGACAAGGACGACCCGTCGTCGCTCGTTCCGGAGCTCTCGGCGCGCGACGCACGGGAAATGATAAGGAGCGGCGCGGCCTCGGGCGGCATGATACCCAAACTGCTCTGCTGCGTGACGGCGGCGCGGCTCGGCGTACCGCAGGTTTCGGTGATCGACGGAAAGGATCCCGACGCTCTGTTTGAGGCCGTAAGGACGGGCAAAGCCGGCACACGTGTGTTCCGGGGTGAAAATGATGACGATACGTGAAACAGACAAAAAATACGTTGCAGGAACGTATAACCGGTTCCCTGTCGAGATAATCTCGGGAAAGGGCTCTGTCCTCACCGGCTCGGACGGCAAACAGTATATCGACATGGGGAGCGGCATCGCCGTGTCCTCCCTCGGAGCAGCAGACGACGGATGGATCGCCGCCGTGACCGAACAGCTTTCAAAGATCCAGCACACGTCAAATCTCTATTACAGTGAGCCGTGCGCCGGGCTCGCCGAGCAGCTCTGCCTCAGGACAGGAATGAAAAAGGTGTTTTTCTCCAACTCAGGAGCCGAGGCGAACGAGTGCGCGATAAAGGCGGCGCGAAAATATTCGGCAGAGAAAAAGGGCGGAGACTGTCACACCGTGATAACCCTTAAAAACAGTTTTCACGGCCGCACCCTCACGACCCTCGCAGCGACAGGACAGGACAGGTTCCACGAGCTTTACGCTCCCCTGACACCGGGATTCGTACACGTGACGGCGGGAGACGCCGATGAACTCCGCGATACAGTCGAAAAGACAGATCCCGCGGCGGTTATGATCGAATGCGTCCAGGGAGAAGGCGGCGTCGTCCCGATATCAAGGGAGTATGCCGGTCATATCGGCGAGATCTGCCGTGAGCGCGACGTTCCGCTCGTCATCGATGAGGTCCAGACCGGAAACGGCAGGACCGGAACGCTTTGTTCGTACACCCAGTTCGGACTTGAGCCCGACGTCGTTTCGACGGCGAAGGGACTCGCGGGCGGCCTGCCGATCGGCGCCACGATGCTCGGAGAAAAGATGAAGGATATATTCTCTCCGGGCGACAACGGCTCGACCTTTGGCGGCAACCCGGTAAGCTGTGCCGGGGCGCTTTACGTCCTCTCGCGCATTGATGATGCCCTTCTTGCGGAAGTCAGGGAAAAAAGCAGATATATATTCTCCGAGCTGTCAGGGGCTCCCGGCGTGACGTCGGTCACGGGTCTCGGCCTTATGATCGGGATAGAGACCGAAAAGCCGGCGGGAGAGATCGTTTCGACCTGCATCGAAAACGGAGTGCTCTGCCTGACGGCAAAAACAAAGCTCCGTCTGCTCCCCGCGCTGAACATTCCCTTCGGACTGCTTGAAAAAGCGGTCGGGATAATAAAAAAAGCGTGCGCCGAATAAACCGGTGCGCCGATATCTTACAAAATCAAAAGCCGCCGCGGATTCATTCCGCGGCGACTGATTTTTAGTATGCGTCACTTGAGTACGGCGGGATTGCCGTAGTCCTCCATCGCCTTTTCGATGCACTCTCCGAGCGAGTTTCCGACCTGTATCATAGGATAGCAGTCGTAGTGACCTCTGTCGTAATGATCTCTTCCCGCAAGGAACCACATGGTGTCAAAATAATACCTCTTGGAGGATTTTTCGGCGAAGGCCTGTTTTGCCGCGTTCATTTCCTCATAGTTGGTGTTTGATGCCCTGACTCCCGCGTCGGCTATCGACATTCCGTTTTTGGGCATGTACTCCGCGAGCTCTGTTTCGATCTTATTCACGAGCCTGCCGAACACTCCCGCGTAGAGCGAGCTGAAGCCCTCCTCAGCATCGGTGCCGCCGTGGACCCAGCAGAAGGATATGATCTCGGGCTTGAGTCCCTGAGATTTGAGTTCCTCGAGAGATTCCTTTGCAAACGAAATCAGCTGAGGAACCAGATTTTTGGGATCCGACGTTTTGTCGGGATTAAAGCGATTGGATATATTCGCGCCGCTCGTCGCGCACTTTATGATGTAGAACTTCTCGCCGGGGAACTTTTCCGTCAGATATTCGGCGATCCCCATTTCGGGTCCGAACGGGAGACCCCATTCCTCTTTGTACTCGACGTTGCGGGCGCCCATGCCGAAGCGTACGGGCTCAAAAGTGTCGTTGCCGCAGGTGTCCTGATCCGGGTCGAGGGCGTTGTTGCTGTATCTTATGAGGATATCGGGATATCCGGCGTCAGCCGCCGCGAGGCGCTCCGTGGAATAGAACTGCTTGTAATAGTCGTTCGTTTCGAAGAAGTTACGGTAGGTATATCCGACCGCGTTCGACTGTCCGGACAGAAGAATGACCTTCGTGACGTCGTCCGGAACTCCCTTGATCTGCTCCTCGGTCTCAGCTGCGGTATCCGTTGCCGTACCGGTACGCGACTGCTCCGAAATGTTGCCGCCGGAACTGCCGCACGCCGCAAATGAGACGAGCATAGCGATGATCACGAGTATAGATAAGAATCTTGCGGTCTTCATTTGCTCGTAACCTCGGGGTTGGAGTAATCCTCTATCGCGCTGACTATACAATCGCCGAAAGCGTTGCCGAGACGTATCATCGAATAAGCGTCGTAATGCGCGCGGTCGTTGTGATCGCGTCCGGCTATGAACCACGTGGTGTCAAAGAAATATCTCTTTGAGGACTTGTTGGCGAATCCTTCCTTTGCGGCGTTCATCGCTTCGTAGTTCGGCCATACCGCCCTTATCCCGGCGTCGGCAACCGCCATACCGTTAGGAGGCATGTATTCAGCGAGATCTTCATTGAGAGATTTGAGAAGGAAATTAAAAGTGCTTATGTAGCTCGGTACGTAATTCTCCTGAGCGTCAGACTCTCCCTGCATCCAGCAGAAGCATATGATCTCCGGCTTGAGGCCCTGCTCCTTGAGACCGGCGAGGGCTTCGGAAGTAAACTCTACCATCTGCTTGTAAAGGTTTTTGCTCCGCGGATTCCAGCGGTTGGAAAGATTTGCTCCGCTCGTAGCGCATTTTATGATGTAAAACTTTTCGCCGGGATATTTTTCGGTAAGGGTCTCGGCAATTCCCATCTCTGCCCCGAACGGGAGTCCCCATTCTTCTTTGTATTCCGTGTTTCTCGCGCCCATTCCGAAATGAACGGGCTCGAAATCATCGTTGCCGCAGGTATCCTGAGAAGGATCGTACGGGTTGTTGCTGTATTTCATGAGGATATCGGGATATCCGGCGTCCGCAAGGGCAAGCCTGTCCCTCGAATACTCGTCGAGATAGTTCACGTCGAGGAAGTGTCTGTACGAATAACCCACCGCGTTCGACTGGCCGGCTATGATGATGACCTTGGCTATGTTGTCGGGCATGGTGACGGGCGCGTCGGTCGCCGTATCCGTGACCGTGTCGGAATCGGTCGAAACCGCGGGATTGCCCCCGTTAACGCATGAGCACACCGCGAACACAAACAACGCAGCGAGCAGTACTGAAATCATTTTTTTCATTTTGTTAAGACCTCTCATTTCTTGAATGGCAGAGCAATTATATCAAAAAAAGGCAGAATAATCAACGTCATATTACACGAAAATGGACATGTTCCGGCAGAACATGTCCAAATCCGTTCAGTTAATCCGCCCCTGCGCCTCGGAACGGGATTTCATCACTGCTCGGTTACGCGCTGTCTCATTGCGGCGAAGCATTCGCTGCAATAAACGGGACGGTCTTCCTTGGGCTCAAACGGGATATGCGCCTCTTTACCGCACTTTGCACAGGTCACGGTATAGAGTTCGTGATGCTTGGGCGATTCTTTTTTGATCCGACGGCACTCACGGCATCTTTTGGGCATATTCTGAAGACCCTTCTCGGCAAAGAAGGCCTGCTCGTCCGCGGTAAAGGTGAACTCCTTGCCGCAGTCCCTGCATTTGATGATAATGTCCTCGTACATTGACGATTCCTTTCTTTGGTGTTTATATCTTTACCCTCTTTGAGGAGGATCAAGTCAGATCTGTGCCGTAATAAATTGCCCTGAGTTTGTTTTTCGCACGCCTGAGCGCGTTGTCTACGGATTTAGTCCCGATCCCGAAACGGTCGGCGATATCCGAGTACGACAGCCCCTCGGCGCGGCTTTTTATAACGTTTTTTTCGAGTTCGGTAAGCGACGCAAGATCAAGCCGGTCAAACCCCGGAAGGATCTCGTCCGCCGTGACTGCCGCGGAAACCGACCGGTTTCTGCGCCGTTCATCCGCCGACCTTTTTCTCTGTTCGGATACGCATGCGTTTCTGACGCATATCTTCGCGTATAGGCCGAAGGTCACTCCGCGGCCCTCGGTATAAGTGAGGTACGCCCTGTGAAGGGCGAGGGACGCCGTCTGATAGACGTCGTCTCGGCTCAGTCCGGTTTTATCCGAAAATGAAGCGGCCGCCGACTCAAGAAGCGGAGCGTATTCTTCCATTATCTCGTCGAAGCTTTTGTTCATCCGCCGAACCACCACCATATAATAACATAAAATCAAAAGAAAGTCAACAGAAAGTAAACAATTCGTCAAAAAATACGGCCGTCAGACGCGTTCCAGCCTTATAGTGTTGTTTTCGCCCGGCTTTCCGCTGGTCGATCCGCCGACGAGGATCACGTTATCTCCCTTGCTGAGCCCGAGGACCTTCGCTGTGTTTTTAAGCGCAGAATAGAAGATGATCTCGGCGGAAGGATAGTTCTCCGTTATAACGGGTATGACGCCCCACGAAAGCGACAGCTTGCGCCATTCTCTGAGATCGGTCGTCAGGCCGACGATATCGGCGATGGGACGGAAACGCGAGACCATACGCACGGTCATTCCCGAAATGGAGCAGACGGCAATCGCCCTGGCGTCGGTCGCCAGCGCCATGTTGCACGCGGAGTGGGAAATCGCGTCTATGTTGTTCTCTATCCTGAAATACGTATCGTGGAACTGTTTTCTGTAATCGACGTGCTTTTCGGTCTCCTCGCATATCTCCGCCATGACCTCGACGGTCCTGACGGGATATTTGCCCGAGGCCGATTCTCCCGAAAGCATGACGGCGGACGTCCCGTCGTATACGGCGTTCGCAACGTCGGATATCTCCGCCCTCGTCGGGCGTGGGTTGTTCATCATGGACTCGAGCATTTCTGTCGCCGTTATGACGCGTTTTCCGAGCATACGGCAGACCGTGATAAGCTGCTTCTGTCTCGCGGGCACCTGCTTAAAGGGTATCTCAACGCCGAGATCGCCGCGCGCGACCATGACGCCGCTGCATATCTCGCAAATCTCGTAAATGTTGTCAACGCCCGACTGATTTTCTATCTTTGCGATAATATCGATGCCCTCGCCGCCGTTTTCGTCAAGGAAGCGCCTGATGTCCTCGACGTTCCCGCGGCTCGAAACGAACGACGCGGCGACGTAGTCGACCTCGTTTTCTATACCGAAGAGCAGGTCCTTTTTGTCCTGTTCGGACAGGAACACCTGATGGAGGACCTGTCCTGGGAAAGACATGGATTTTCTGTCGGAGATCGTTCCGCCTTCGGTGACGGCGCATTTTATATCGTGCCCCGATATCTCCTCGACGGAAAACTGAACGAGCCCGTCGTTGACGTATATCGTATCGCCCGCGTCGAGCTCGTCGCAAAGCGATTTATAAGATACCGAAACGCGCGTCCGGTCGCCGACGATATCGTCGACGGTAAAAGTGAATCTGTCCCCGTCGGCGAGCGTTATGTACTTGTTTTCAAACTTCCCTATGCGGTATTCCGGGCCCTTTGTATCGAGCATTATCGCCACGGGCAGACCGAGCTCGTCGCGGACTTTTTTGAGCCTGTCCATGACGCTTTTATGCCATTCATGCGTGCCGTGTGAAAAATTGAAGCGCGCGACGTTCATCCCGGCGCAGCAAAGCGCGCGCAGGGTCTCCTCTGATTCGCTCGCGGGTCCTATCGTACAGATGATTTTCGTTTTT
>JAGABQ010000148.1:0-7072 GCA_017614495.1 Clostridia bacterium | reverse complement strand
GCTGACGGCCGGCCGGCCGGCAGTCACCGCCGTTTACGGCGACGAAAGCGTCTTTCTCCCCGTCGCGGCCGCGCTCGAGCGCGGCTCGGGACACGTCCTCGCCGCCGCCGTGACGGAATACTGCGCGTCCCGCGGGACGGAGCCGCTCCCCGCCGAGGGGACGGAGGACGTCCCCGGAAAGGGCGTGCGCGGGAGGATAGGCGGAAAAGAATATACCGGCGGGAGCCTCGGCTTCGCCGAAGAAAAGTACGGCGTGTCCTCGCCGCTTTATAAAAAGGCGTCGGAGTGCGCGGCGAAGGGCATGACAGTCATGCTCTTCGGCGACGAAAAAGAGATCATAGGCGTCCTCGCCGCCGAGGACCCCGTCCGTCCGGACTCGGGCAGAGGGATAGAGCGGCTGCGCCGCCTCGGCGCCGAGACCGTCCTTCTCACGGGCGACAACGGAGCCGCCGCCGGCAGGGTGGCGGAGGAGTTCGGCATAGACCGGGTGATCTCCGGCGTGCTGCCCGACGGAAAGGCGGAGACGGTGAGAGAATGCCGCTCCGGCGGATTTACCTGCATGGTGGGGGACGGCATAAACGACGCGCCGGCTCTGGCCTCGGCTGACATCGGGGCCGCCATGGCGGGAGGCACGGACGTCGCCGGCTCGGCCGCCGACGTGCTGCTGCTCAACAACAGTCTGAACGACCTCGCCTCGGGGATCTCGCTGTCGAGGTTCACGATGAAGATAATCAAAGAAAACCTGACGTGGGCGCTGATATACAACGTGATAGGCATACCGCTCGCCGCCGGGGCGTTCTCGCCCCTCGGCTTCACCCTGTCGCCGATGTTCTGCTCGGCGGCGATGAGCGTCTCGAGCGTCATCGTGGTGCTCAACGCCCTGAGGATAGGCAGGGCAGACGTGTTCTCGGGCAAACTCGACAGGCCGGTGCGGCGGCGCGCGGGCGAAAGCGTCACCCTGACCGTAGGTGTCGGCGGCATGATGTGCGAAAAATGCGAAAAGCGCGTCGCCGAGGCGCTCAGGGCGGACCGGCACGTGATAAGCGCCGAGGCCTCCCGCGAGACGGGCGCGGCGACCGTCGTGACCGACGGGAAAATAAGCGCGAAAAAGATAAACGCGATAATAAGAAAAGCGGGCTACACGCCGCAGGCGGCGCCCGCGGAGGACGGAAAATGAGGGATATGAACGCTGAAAAACTCACGAAGAAAAATCTGAGGACGGTCAAGAGGCTCGAGCCGCGGAAGGTGTTCGAGTATTTCGCCCGCCTCTCGTCCGTTCCGCACGGCTCGGGCAACACCGGGGAGATATCGCGGCTCTGCGCGGAGATGGGGCGGGAGCTCGGGCTCGAAACCGTCTCCGACCGCCTCGGCAACGTGATAATAAAAAAGCCGGGCGGCGCGGGGCGCGAAAACGAGCCGCCGGTGATACTTCAGGCGCACCTCGACATGGTCTGCGCCGTCGGGCCGGGATGCAAAAAAGACATGTCGGCGGAGGGGGTGGAGTTCGTTCTCCGCGGCGGGGAGCTGTCCGCCCGCGGGACCTCGCTCGGCGGCGACGACTGCATAGGCGCCGCCATAATGCTGGCGCTGCTCTCCGACGGGGAGCTTTCCGCCCCGCCGCTCGAGGCCGTCTTCACGGTCGACGAGGAGACAGGGATGTACGGGGCCGACGCCCTCGACTGCTCGCTCCTCTCGGGCAGGAGGATGATAAATATCGACTCCGAGGAGGAGGGGGTGCTCACGGCGGGCTGCGCCGGAGGAGTGCGCGTCACCCTTTCCCTCCCGCCACTTGAAACCGCCGCGCCCGCGGACGGGGAAAAGACGTTTGAGATAACCCTTTCGGGGCTGAAGGGCGGGCACTCCGGGGTGGAGATAAACCTCGGCCGCGGAAACGCCTCGACGGCGCTCTCGCGCGCCCTGTCCCGCTGCCTTCCCGAGGGGGCCGGGCTCGTCAGCTGGTCGGGAGGCAGATTCGACAACGTTATAATGGCCGAGTGCCGCGCCGCCGTCACGGCAAAGGACGCGGGATTTGAAAAGCGTCTGCGCGGCGAGGTGAAAAAAGAGCTCTCGTCCTGCCCCGCAGAGGACGGCGCGAAGCTCGAGATAAAAACCGTCCCCGCCGCGCCCGCGCTGAGCGTTGCCGACACCGCGCGGATCGTGGGGCTGCTCGCCTCTCTGCCCCAGGGCGTGAGGAAAATGAGCCCCGACATGGAGGGGCTCGTGCAGACCTCGCTGAACGTCGGCCGGGCCTGCGTATCTCCGGGCGGCGCGGGTATATCGCTTTCGGTGCGCTCGTCTGTGAGGGAAGAGAAAGAAGAGCTCGTGAGGGAGCTCGGCTCGATCGCATCGGATCACGGCTTTTCGATGAGCTGCGCCGGCGACTATCCCGGGTGGAAATTCGAGCCGGTCTCGCCGCTCCGCGACGCGTTTGAAAAGACGTATCTCGACCTTTACTGCTGGAAGCCCGAGACCGTGGCGATACACGCGGGGCTGGAGTGCGGATTTTTCGCCGACAGGATCCCGGGGCTCGACTGCGTCTCCGTGGGTCCCGACATAAAGGACATACATACCTTCCGCGAGACGCTGAGCGTCTCATCGACGGACCGGCTTTACCGGCTTATCCGGGAGGTCCTGAGCGAAATCTGACCTTTTTCGGCCATCCCGAAAATATTTTCCTCAATTTTCCGCCGTTATTCACCTGTTGTTCACAAGGTTGTGGTATTATGAATTGCGCCGACATATCGGCGAACTTAACAATTCCGGCGACGCCGGTCTTATCCGAAGAAAGGAATCCGACATGAAAGTACTTGTTGTTGACGACGAGCAGAGCATCTGCGAAATACTCAAACTCAACCTGGAGGCTCAGGGCAACGAGGTCAAGTGCGCGTACGACGGAGCCGAGGCGATAAGCGTCTTCCGTCTTTACGATCCCGACATAGTGCTGCTCGATATAATGCTCCCGAAAAAGGACGGCTGGCAGGTTTGCCGCGAGATACGCGAGTTCTCGAACGTCCCGATCATAATGATAACGGCGAAGGGCGACACCTTCGACAAGGTCCTCGGCCTCGAGCTCGGCGCCGACGATTTCATCGTCAAGCCGTTCGACACCAAGGAGGTCCTCGCCCGCGTCAAGGCGGTCTCGCGCCGCACGGCGGTCATCGGCCCGTCCGACGACGAGACCGTGAGATTCGAGAACATCGAGATAAACCTCCAGAAATACGAGCTCAAGCTGAGGGGCGTACCGATCGACGTTCCCCCGAAGGAGCTCCAGCTGCTCTATTTCCTCGCGGCTAACTACAACCACGTGTTCACGAGAGATCAGCTCCTCGACAAGGTCTGGGGCTTCGACTATCTCGGCGACTCGCGCACCGTCGACGTCCACGTCAAGCGCCTCCGCGAAAAGATCGAGGGCGTGTCCGACAAATGGCAGATAAAGACTGTCTGGGGCGTGGGGTACAAATTCGAGGTAAACCAGTAATAACTTCACAGAAACGCCGGCCCGCGGAAAGTGTTTACTTTTCGCGGGTTTCGGGTTATAATATAGGGAAGCTGAAAAGCAAATACGTCAAGGCGGTCATGAGGCGGTCATGAAGGAATCCATAAGAGAAGAAGCGCTTTCGGCGCACGAAAAATGGGGCGGAAAAATAGAGGTCATATCACGCGCGGAGGTCAGGGACCGGCACGGTCTTTCGGTCGCTTACACTCCGGGGGTCGCCGAGCCGTGTCTTGAGATAAGCCGCGACGTCTCGCTCTCATACAAATACACGAGAAGGTCAAACCTCGTCGCCGTCGTGACGGACGGCACGGCGGTGCTCGGGCTCGGGGACATAGGGCCCGAGGCGGGCATGCCCGTAATGGAGGGCAAATGCGTCCTTTTCAAGACCTTCGGCGGGGTGGACGCCTTCCCGATATGCGTGAGGTCGAAGGACGTCGGCGAGATAGTTAACACCGTCCGGCTCATAGCCGGCTCATTCGGGGGGATAAACCTCGAGGACATCTCGGCGCCGCGCTGCTTTGAGATCGAAAGGCGGCTCAAGGAGTGCTGCGATATACCGATATTCCACGACGATCAGCACGGCACGGCCGTCGTCGTGACCGCCGCGCTGAAAAACGTCTGCCGCCTCCGGGGCAGGGACATGAGGTCGCTGAGGGCCGTCGTGAACGGCTCGGGCGCCGCCGGCATAGCAATCACCCGCCTGCTCATATCGTACGGGCTCACGGACGTCGTCCTCTGCGACAGGAAGGGCGCTATATACCGCGGATGCGAGGGGCTCAACTCCGAAAAGGCGAAAATGGCCGAGATCACGAATCCGGAGAACAGGCGCGGCCCGCTCTCCGAGGTCATAAAGGGGGCGGACGTCTTCATCGGCGTCTCGGCGCCCGGCGTCCTCACCGGCGACATGGTGAGGAGCATGGCGGAGGCCCCCGTCATCTTCCCGATGGCCAACCCCACCCCCGAGATATTCCCGGAGGAGGCCCTGGCGGCCGGCGCTTCCGTCGTCGGAACGGGGAGATCGGACTATCCCAACCAGATAAACAACGTCCTCGCCTTCCCCGGCATTTTCCGCGGGGCGCTCAACGTGAGGGCGTCGGACATAAACGACGAAATGAAGATCGCGGCGGCGGAGGCGATCGCCGGGCTGATCCCCGGCGAAAAGCTCTCGCCCGATTACATAATACCCGATCCCTTCGACGCCAGGGTGGCGCCCGCCGTGGCGGCGGCTGTCGCCGACGCGGCGCGCAGGACCGGGGTCGCGAGGATCTGACCTCGGGGAAAATATAATGTTCAAAAGCATTTTCACAAAATTCTTCGCAACCTTCGTTCTGATAATAGTCCTCAGCTTCTCGCTCATGGCGGCGCTTTTCAGCGCCATGATAGCGGATCACTTCCGCTCCCTCTCCGACAAGCAGCTGGAGGACGTCGCCGAGGCCTGCGTGGATCTGCTCGGGACCCGGACGGCCGAGACAGGCGTCAACGGGCTCAGGGATTATTTCGAGACCAACAGGTCGGAGCTGAGGGCGGCCTTCGCGGCTTTCAGCCGGGTGCTCGGCGGGGACTTCGCCGTCCTCGTCACCGACAGCGGGGGGACGATACTCTTCACTCACGGCTTCAGGGCCGGGGAGATAAGCGGGACGTCGGTCGACGCCGGGGTCATGAGCAAAATCACGGGCGGGTCCTGCACCGGCGAGGGCGACCTCGGCGGGCTCCTCGACGGCAAACGGAGCGTCTACGGCCTCCCCCTGAGGACCTCGGGCGTGGTCTCTGGCGCCGTCATCGTCTGCAAATCCGACGAATCGGTGAATCAGATCATATCTACGACGGTTAAGACCATCATCATGACGAGTCTCTGGATGACGCTCGCCACCCTCATCGCCGTGTATTTCGTGAGCGAGAGGATAGCCGCCCCGCTCCACGAGCTGGCGAACGCCGCCCGCGCCTACGGGAACGGCAAGTTCGACGTGAGGGTAAAGGTCAGCGGCACGAACGAGGTCGCCGAGCTCGGCACGGCCATGAACAACATGGCGGCGTCGATAGAAAAGCTCGAAAACACCCGCTCCGAGTTCCTGTCGAGCGTTGCGCACGATCTGCGCACCCCCATGACGACCATCTCGGGCTTCGTCGAGGCGATACTCGACGGGACCATACCGAAGGACAAACAGGATTCCTACCTCCGCCTGATATCCGAGGAGATAAAGCGCCTCTCAAAGCTCGTGAGCGCCCTGCTCGACGTCTCGAGGCTCGAGTCGGGAGACAGGAAATTCGTCATGGCGCCCTTTGATATATGCGAGATGGCGCGCATAATACTCATCAATTTCGAACAGAAGATAGAGAAGAAAAAGCTCGACGTGGAGTTCGACGCTCCCGACGACGGTCTGTACGTCAACGCCGACCACGACGCCGTCCACCAGATCCTCTACAATATATGCGACAACGCCGTCAAGTTCTCCCGCGAAGGGGGCAAATACCGCGTCCGCATAACGAGGGAAAAGGAAAAGGTCTCGGTGTCGGTGTACAACGAGGGAGACGGCATACCCGAGAGCGACCTGCCGAGGGTATTCGACAGGTTCTACAAGGCGGACCGCAGCCGCGGGATGGACAGGTCGGGCACCGGCCTCGGCATGTATATCGCCAAGTCGATAATCGACGCCCACGGCGAGGACATCCGCGTGGACTCCGTATACGGGAAATACTGCGAGTTCACCTTCACCCTGACGGCGGCGACGGACTCGCAGGTCAAAAAGCGCCTTTCCGAGAAAAACGCCCGTTCTGGACAAAAGGAGCAGGCACAGTGAGAAGAAACATTTTATCGAGGTGTTAAAGGTGAAAGATAAAATTATTTCAATTATTTCCATAATCGTCGCTGCGGCGAGTATCGTTGTAAGCGTCGTCACGTCGGTAAGTCTCAACAAAAAAATAGATTATCTGCAGGCGGGCTATGAAAGCGCCGATTCTGCGGAAGGCACAAAAAAGCCGGCGGGGAACAACGATAAAGACAAGCAAGGGGTAAATGGAACGTCTGTCAACCCTTCGCAAAACGAATTGATTTTACCGGAACCGATCGGCAAACTGACCATTGTTTTGGGGAAAGATTGCTATGCTTTGGTATGTGACGCGGATTCTTGGCTCGATTGGATTGGGTGGGACACCGATGAAATAAGAGCAAAACGGGCTGAGGAAAAGGCGAGATGTGAATATGCCGGAGAAGACTACAACGAATCATTGTATATCAACTTCTCTGCTGGTTATTCACTCAACTCACAAAACAATTCAATTGAGATGAGCAGAAAAGGTTTCAATTACTATGGTGGTTTCAACTTTATGAATGATGGGCGAAACTATGTCATCTTCAGATATGACAGCAGCTACAAATATAATTTGCTCTTTGAAACGGACTACGGTGGTATCTGTATGGTAGATTGTGCCGAGTTACATTACCATAACGACGAGATAACATATTACAGCGAAGTTGACACACAAACGAGGTATGCAAACATAGGCCGATTAAACGAGGTGCTGTCATCTGCAAAGATATTTGAGATTGAAGGACCTGCCTCAGCAGGCGATAGTCAG
>JAGABQ010000147.1:0-6837 GCA_017614495.1 Clostridia bacterium | reverse complement strand
CTCGGGTATGAAGTCGAGGTCATAGCTTCTCCTCAGAGTTATGACGAACACGGCAAGGCTTGTCTTGTCCCTGCGCCGGACGAGTATATCAACGAGAACGGGATAAAGGTCACGCGTCTCCCGTTCAAGGGCAAAAGCAGCATCGCAAAAAAACTCAGGAGATATTCTGGAACCTGCGAAGCGTTAGAAAAGGCCGCGCCGGACGTCCTGTTTATCCACGGCGGTCAGTTTTCCGATATGGATCGGGTTGTAAAATATCTGAAAAGCCATCGGGACGTAAGAGTTTACGTCGACAATCACGCGGATTTTTCAAACAGCGCGAAAAATCCGATATCAAAAATCATTTACCACGGAATGATATGGAAGCGCTGTGAAAAAATGATAGAGCCGTACGCCGTAAAATTCTACGGCGTCCTGCCGGCGAGAGTGGATTTTCTGAAAGACGTTTACGGCCTTCCGCCCGAAAAATGCGAACTTCTCGTGATGGGAGCCGATGACGACCTCGTCGCGGAGGCTAAGAACCGGGGACTCAGAGAAAAGATACGCGCGGAATACGGGCTCAAAACGACTGATTTCGTGATAGCGACGGGCGGGAAGATAAACGCGAACCGCCCCGAAACGCTCTCGCTCATGGAGGCAGTTATCCGGCTTGACCGCCCGGACGTCAGGCTGCTCGTTTTCGGGAACGCGTCCGACGAGCTGAAGCCGCGCTTTGACGAACTATGCAAAAGCGGCAGGATAGTTTACGCCGGGTGGATAAAGTCGAGCGAAACGTACGGCATGTTCGAGGCGTCGGATCTCGTCGTATTCCCCGGCCTACACTCGGTCATGTGGGAACAGGCGGTCGCCCAGGGGAAGCCCTGTCTTTTCCGGGATATTGAGGGATTTCACCACGTTGACATCGGAGGGAACGCCGTGTTCCTGAAGGACGTCTCGACTGACGGTCTCGCGAAAGCGATATCGGACGTCGCGGACAACCCGGAAAAGCTCAATGAAATGAAAAGAGCGGCGGAGGAAAAGGGAATGAAAGAATTCTCATACCTCGAAATTGCCCGCCGGTGTCTTTTGTAAACGCGCGCAGCGGAAAAAATTTTTCAGAACAAATCTAAGGATTGACTACGGTATGACAATATATGAGAACCTCGTAAACGGAAAATCAAAGCTCGCTCTCGTAGGCCTCGGCTACGTCGGCATGCCGATCGCCGTGGCTTTCGCGAAGAAAGTCAGCGTAATCGGGTTTGACACCAACAGCGAAAAAATACGTCTTTACAAAAACGGAACAGATCCCACCCGCGAGGTCGGGGATGAAGAGATCAAAAAAACGACGGTCGATTTTACGTGTGACGAAACGCGGCTCAGAGAGGCCGATTTCGTGATCGTGGCCGTCCCGACGCCGGTCAACGCGGATCATACGCCTGACCTGTCGCCCGTCGAGGGCGCAAGCCGCGTGATCGGCCGGAACCTGCGCAAGGGCGCGATCGTCGTGTACGAGTCAACGGTGTACCCCGGCGTGACGGAGGACGTGTGCGTCCCCATCCTCGAGAACGAATCAGGCCTTAAATGCGGGGAGGATTTCTGGATCGGCTACAGTCCGGAGCGCATAAATCCGGGTGACCGTGTCCATCGGCTTGAAAATATCAAGAAGATAGTGTCGGGCATGACGCCCGAATGCTGCCGGGAGATAAAAAAGGTCTACGATCTCGTCATAGAGGTCGGCACATATCCCGTCTCGAGCATAAAGACCGCCGAGGCGATAAAGGTCGTCGAAAACAGCCAGAGAGACATAAACATAGCTTTCATGAACGAGCTGGCGATGGTTTTTGACCGTATGGACATCGACACAAACGAGGTCGTGGACGGGATGAACACCAAGTGGAACGCTCTCGGGTTCCGTCCCGGGCTTGTTGGCGGCCACTGCATAGGCGTGGATCCGTATTATTTCACCTATGAGGCCGAAAAACTGGGCTACCACAGTCAGATAATCCTTAACGGCCGCATAGTGAACGACTCGATGGGAGCGTACGTCGCCGACGCGGCGGTGAAAAAGATGATCGAGGCCGGGCAGGCGCCGAAGAGAAGCAAGGTCGTTATATTCGGGCTGACTTTCAAGGAAAACTGTCCCGACACCCGAAACAGCAAGGTTTACGACATTATAAAGCGCCTGAACGAATTCGGCATTGACCCGGTTGTCGCCGATCCGTGGGCCTCCGAGCGCGACGCAATGAAGGAATACGGCTTGACGCTCACGCCTCTGGAACAGATATCGGGCGCGGACTGCGTTATCGTCGCGGTCGCCCACAGGGAGTTCAGGGAGATGACCCCGGACGGCATCGGGAGATTCTTCCGCGACAGTCCTGACGGCGAAAAAGTGCTTATCGACGTCAAGGGGCTGTTTGATATCGAAGATCTGAAAAAATCCGGCATGCGCTGGTGGAGACTGTAATCCGTCAAAAGACCGGCGGTGTCCGGCACACGCGGAATAAAACGATACGGAGGGCGGTTTGAATGCCGAAAAAAGTTGCTTACTGCACCGGATTCTGGTGTACCAACATCGGTAACGCGTTTTTCAGCCTCGGCGTTGAACACGTGCTTAAACAAATATTCGGGGATGAAAACGTAACCGTCGTATCGGATTATCAGACGTATACCACGGGGTACGGCAAAAGACTGTATCCTCACAAAAAATCAGCTCGAATATCTGTCGGGACTTGACGTTGATTTCGTTGTCCTTGCCGGTCCGGTATTGTCAAAATATTTCCTGACGCTGTGGAGCGACATACTTGTCAGGCTGGAAAAGCGGGGTGTCCGTTATCTGATACTCAGCGCGGGCATGATGAAAATGGATGAGAAGTCGCTTGCAGAGTGCCGGGAGTTCTTTAAGCAGCATCCTCCTTTTGCGCTGTGTACACGGGACAGAAAGACATTTGAATCGTTCGGCGATCTGGCGGAACGCGCGTACGACGGTATCTGCTTTTCGTTCTTTGCCCCGGATTATTATCACCCGTGCGGGATAGGTGGCAAATTTATAACGCTGAATTTCGACAAGATCGGCGAGCCGGTTATATGGGCAGACGACAGCGAAGGCTCAGATTCATTCGAATTTGAAGGGAAACAGTTTCATGTCAGAAAGAAATGGCTGTTTTCGGATACAGCGGCCAAAACGGACCGTTTGTCCGATGCCCTGATATATGTCGCGAGCTTTTTCCCTCAGAAAAAAAGGCCGGACACGATAGGCAATTATAAAGTGTTCCGGACAGACCACAGATTTCACCCCCATTTCCGCAAAAAGATATACGGTCAGAATAACTCTTTTTGCGCCGACGTGCCGTACGGCTATATCAATCTCTACGCGAACACGGAGCTGACGCTTTCCGACAGAGTTCACGCCTGCGCCGTGACGATGGCATTTGGGCACTCCGCCATGCTTTTTGCAAAAACCAACCGCGTCGGGCTTCTTGACAGGGTTGGCGCGGGCGATATATCGCTGCGCCCGGTAAAGCTGGATCTGCAGTATGTTGAAGGCGAGAAAGAGCGCATGACGCGATGGCTTTCCGACGTGTTACTGCCGTAGGCGACCGCGGACTATTGAATTGTTTTTGAAAACTCGAACGTATCGTTTTGAACGAGCGGCTGTTTGTGAAAAACGGAGGAACTGTAATTGCATTCAGACAGAAGAATCAGCATAACGTTTACCGGGCTGATATGCATATTGACCATAATAATCACGCTGCTCACACAGCTCCCTTCCGTATCAGGAACGTTCAGGCCGGTCATGTTCGCGATGTGGGCGATAGCGTTCGGCGTCGGGATAATAAAAAACCGCGCCGTGATACCTTCAAAAGGATTCGTGTTGCTTTTCACGGCGACGGTAGGTATCGTATGGCTCGAATGCCTGATAAACTATAACACTCACATAGAGAGCTATATCGCGCAGGTAATTCCCCTGCCGCTCATCTGCTATCTTGTGGGCGCGCTTTACGCAAAAACGGTCAGCGAAAAAACGGTAAGCGACAGTCTGATCACCCTTTTCGCGGTGTCGTTGATCATCTTTTCATACATATTTTTTACGTATATAGGCAGCTTTGACGTGTGGCTGAACGCGACCAAGTTTCTGTATGAACAGAAAAACTCTGCGGCTCAGATCATCGGCTGTACCGTGATCATCTCGGCGTTTTTGATAAAGCCGAAGAGCAAATGGCTTGTCGTCGGCAAATATCTGGCGCTCGGCTTTATGTTCCTGATTGTGATCGCAATGCAGTGCAGGACCTCCCTGATAGCTCTGCTTATCACCGCCGCGGCGTATTTCGTCACCATCCTGAAAGGCAGAAAGAAACTCGCGGTCGGAATAATACTGATCATCGCCGCCGTCGTTGTGCTCAGCAACGACAATCTGTCAAGGTACGTCTTGAAGGCATTTGTCTGGAGCGAAAAGCAGACGAGGACCGTTGACGATTTTACGAGCGGCAGACTTACCGTATTCAAAGAGGCCTGGGATATGTTCATCGGGAGTCCTGTCATCGGGACGGGCCACAACAGAGTTGACAACATGTATCTGTGCGTGCTTTCCGATCTCGGACTCGTTGGTTTTATCCCGATAATGGCCCTGTGGGGCACAAGGATAGTGCGCAATCTCGCCGCTTTTCGCAGAAGGAGGGATTCGTTTACCACCTGCGTTTTCTGCCTTACGATATTCTATTTCTGCGTTTCTATGGCAGAGTCGTATCCTCCGTTCGGTCCGGGCGTCTGCGCGTTTATGTTTTGGGTCGTGTGCGCCTTTGTCGACGTAAGAGAGGCGTATAACGTTTCGCCCGGCATAGCGGAAACCGGGCTGTATTTTGAGCAATAGTGGATTGAAATGAACCACGTAAAAAAGAATCTGTTTTTACAAACCGTATATCAGGTGCTTTCGACCTGCCTCCCGCTTATAACGGCGCCGTTCCTTTCGAGGAGACTTGGAGCCACGCAGCTGGGGGTGTTCTCGTTCACATCGTCGGTGGTGGCTTACTTCACCCTCGCGGCGATGCTCGGCACCGTAAATTACGGCACGAGAAGCATAGCGCAGGTCAAGGACGATAGGGAAAAAAGAGACACCGTGTTTTCCGGAATCTTTTCGCTGCAGATCATCGTGACGCTTGTCGCGACCGCCGCTTACGTCGTTTATCTGCTTTTCTTCTGCCGTGAAAACAAGACCGTGGCAATGATTCAGGGGGTCGCCCTGATAAGCTGTCTTGCAAACATAAACTGGCTGTTTTTCGGTGTCGAGGAGTTCAGGATAACCGTATCGCGCAGTATAGTGATAAGGATAGCTTCGGTTATTCTGATACTCGCGCTGGTAAAGGACGAAGCAGATCTGTGGCTTTACACGCTCATCATGGTCGGGAGCACCCTGCTCAGTAATCTGATCCTTTTCCTGTACATGCCGAAATACGTTTCGCTCAAAATGGTACCAGTTTCGGAACTTAAAGAACACATAAAGCCCAACCTCGTGCTCTTCATACCGCTCCTCGCGATGACGGTATATCATACGATGGACAAGACGATGCTCGGCGCCCTGAGCAGTTACGAACAGAGCGGATTTTACTACAATTCAGACAAGGTCGTTCAGATCCCCTTTACCGTGGTAAACGGGATAGGGACCGTAATGCTGCCGAGGATGTCGGCTCTGCTTGCCGAAGGTAGGCAGAAGGAAGCCGACAGGATGTTCATGACGACGCTTGAGGGCGTCGCCGCGGCGAGCATCGCCGTCTCCTGCGGGATAGCCGCCGTGGCAAACGAGTTCATCCCGATCTTTTTCGGGAGCGGATACGATCCGTGTATCCTCATCACGATCGTTTTCACCCCGATACTTCTCGTAAAAGGATTCGCCGTTATCGCCCGCACCCAGTACCTTATCCCGATGAATATGGAAAAAGAGTTCACGAAGTCGGTAATAGGCGGAGCGATCACCAATCTGATACTTAATCTGATTCTCATTCCTCCGTACGGAGCGCTGGGAGCCGCGATCGCCACGGTAATTGCCGAACTGGTGGCCTGCGTTATGCAGTTTGTTGCGCTCAGGGGCAGAAAACTCGGCATTGGGAAACTGCTTCTTAAAACCCCGTTTTACGCAATAATAGGTTTTATGATGATCGGGGTCGTCCGGCTCGTGTCTCTTATAAACGTGCCGGGCATTGTCAAGCTCATTATCGAAATAGTGACCGGAGCTTGTTTCTTCGGCACCGTTTGCCTCATATACTGGGCAAAAACAAAAAACCGTTTTTACGAAATATTCTTCGGCAGGATACTCAGAAAGATCAGGAAAACATACGACGCCGGGACAGAAAGAAAAGACATCTGAACCCGGACGGCAGTCAGCGAGAGGAAAAAGCATGAGCACATTCAGCGGAGCCACACTTATGATAACTGGCGGGACGGGGAGCTTCGGCAACACCGTTCTCAAACATTTTATCGGGACCGACATCGGTCAGATACGCATTTTCTCGCGCGACGAGAAAAAACAGGACGATATGCGGCATGAACTTCAGGCAAAATATCCCGAGGCGGCCGGGAAGGTCAAGTTTTTCGTCGGAGACGTGCGCGACCCGAGATCGGTCGCCGACGCCATGCCCGGGGTGGACTATATTTTCCACGCGGCGGCGCTCAAGCAGGTCCCGTCCTGCGAGTTCTTCCCGATGCAGGCGGTAAAAACCAACGTCGAGGGGACCGACAACGTGCTTCACGCCGCGGTGGACGCGGGCGTAAAGAGGGTCGTATGTCTTTCGACGGACAAGGCGGCTTATCCGATAAACGCGATGGGCATCTCTAAGGCCATGATGGAGCACGTGATTTTCGCAAACG
>JAGABQ010000146.1:0-4612 GCA_017614495.1 Clostridia bacterium | reverse complement strand
TCCGGAACCTCATAAGAGGTCTCTCCCCCTCCCCGCTCGCCTTTTTCAGGCGAGAGGACGGGACGCAGATCAAGATAAACGAGGCCTCCCTGTCGGACTGCATCCGCGACCTGCCGGCCGGCACGCTCCTGCCTGCCGGGGACGGGCTCGACGTCGTGTGCGGGGACGGACGCTCGGTACGCATATTGTCGGTCACGCCGGCGGGAAAACGCAGGATGACGGCCGCCGAGTATCTGAGAGGGCATCGCATCCCGGAGCGCGGCGAAATGGTCCTTATCGATGGATAAACCCGCTTTGCGCATTTCACCGAGAGAGGCGGCGCTCGCCTCCCTCGTCGGGGTCTATTCGCGTGGAAAATACTCGAACATAGAGACCGACGCGGTCATAAAAAGAGCGGGATTTTCGGATCAGGACAGAAAGCTCTACGCGGCGCTCGTTTTCAGAACTGTCGAAAAGACCGTCACGTGCGACTATATCATATCTCTGTTTTCGAGCAGAAAGATCGGGGACGTCGAGCCCGCGGTGCTCGCGGCGCTGCGTCTCGGGGTGACCCAGATCATGTTCATGGACGGGATATCGGATCACGCCGCCTGCAACGAGACCGTCGAAGCGCTGAAAAAAACGCCGCTCAGGCGGGCTTCGGGCTTCGTCAACGCCGTGCTGCGCTCCGTCGTGCGCTCAAAGGATGATATAAAATATCCGGGTAAGGGCGACCCGCGCCGTCTGCCCGTAAGATACTCCGTATCGGAGAGCATAGTTGCCATTCTCGAAAGAGACTACGGCGAGAAAGCCGAGGACATTCTGCGTGCGCTCGAAGGCGCGCCCGTGACGGCTGTAAGAGTAAACACGTTAAAAACCAACGCCGACAGGCTGTCGGAGATCACAGGCGGCGCGCCCGTCCCAGGAGCCCCGGGGGCGCTGATACTGCCGTCGGGCTCGGTCCCCGCCTTGACTCCGGGATTTGAGGAAGGGCTATTCTTCGTTCAGGACGTATCGTCACAGCTCTGCGTCGCCGCGCTCGGCGCCCTGCCGGGCATGACGGTCGTGGACTGCTGCTCGGCTCCGGGCGGCAAGGCCTTCGGAGCGGCCGCGGACATGAAAAACGACGGCCGCGTGATATGCTTCGATATACACGAAAACAAGCTCTCGCTTATCCGCAAAGGGGCCGAAAGACTCGGCATATCCGTAATCGAGACACGCGTCTGTGACGGCAGGACAGGCGACGGCCTCCTTGACGGGACGGCCGACAGAGTGATATGCGACGTACCCTGCTCGGGGATCGGCGTCATCTCAAAAAAGCCCGAGATACGGCTGAAGGATCTGAGCTCGACCGGGGAACTCAGCCGCACCCAGCTTGCCATCCTCACCCGTGCTTCGCGGTATCTGAAGCCGTCGGGGCGGCTGGTCTATTCGACATGCACGCTGAACAAAGCGGAAAACGAAAACGTCGTGAGAGAGTTTCTCAGAGAAAACGGCGGCTTTGCGCTTTCGGACGAGACTACGGTCCTGCCCGACGCCGACCGCGACGGATTCTATTTTGCAGTGATAGAAAAAACAGAACGGAAAGAAGGAACACAGCAGCAATGAAAAAAGCGATCGCAATTATTTGAGCCGCGTCGGCCTTGATATGCCTCGTATCCTGCGCTCATTACAGGATGCCGGACGATCCCCTGAACCCTTCTGCCGGGACGACGGAGATAAAGCCGTCCGTCACGTCATCTCCGGGCGAAACGGAGACGTCATCGGACGATGCGACGGGAACGTCC
Source organism: Clostridia bacterium (assembly GCA_017614495.1). Lineage (GTDB taxonomy): Bacteria > Bacillota > Clostridia > Oscillospirales > CAG-272 > Colimorpha_A. The sequence continues at coordinate 2,846 of JAGABQ010000146.1, read as the reverse complement.
TGCGTTACTGAGGCTGTGACAGAGACGGCCGAAATCACAGAAACCGAAACGGCGGAGATCACAGAGACAGAGACAGAAACCGAAACCGAGACCGAAAAGGTGACCGAGGTCACAGAAACCAAGCCTACCGTTACAGGTCCGAACGGCGAAAAGCCCGCAGTCGTCGACGGAGACTACGTATACTTTACCGACGTCAGCAAATATCTCCCGTATATAACGGTAAACGACGCGGCGCATCTTATCCTCGTCAACAGGGATTATCCCGTACCGAACGACTACGTTCCCGAGAACATGGTGAAGATCACCGACGGCAAGACCGCGTACACGACGAGCGTCTCGATCAAAAACGAAACGTCATATCTCGAAAAATACGCGGCGATGGCGTATCTCGCCGTCATGCAGGAGATGAAGCATTTCGGTATCACGAACACCAAAGGACAGTCCTGCTTCAGATCGTATCAGCTCCAGTACAATCTGTACAACAGATACATAAACAACGAAAAAAAGGCCCATCCGAAGTGGACGGAGGAACAGATCATCGCAGAGGTGAACACATATTCTGCGATACCGGGAACGAGCGAGCATCACACCGGGCTTGCCCTTGATTTCTCTCCGATAAAGAACTCGTTTGAAAAAACCGCCGCGTATAAGTTTCTCGTAGAGAACGGGTACAAGTTCGGCTTCATACTGAGATACTCGAAGGGCATGTCGGAGATCACCGGATATATGTACGAGCCGTGGCACTGGAGATTCGTCGGGCGCGAGGCCGCGACCTATATACACGAGCACGGTCTCACCCTTGAAGAATACGTCGATCTGATCGGCGGCCAGTCGGAATACGCCTATCACGCGCCGGAAAACTGAACGTAATACTGCAAAAGAAAAGCAGGCTCACGGCCTGCTTTTCATATTCCCGTATTTTTCCTGAACATTTCGAGCGAAAGGCGCGCGGTACGAGCGATCTCATCCTTTTCTTCCATTTTCACGTCGCGAAGTTTCTTCTTTTTCGGGCCGCCCCAGACGTCGAAAAAACGCGGCCCGATCCACTCGGAATCCGAACACGGCTCGTAAATTCCACGCAGTATCGGAAGGCAGGCGCGCTCCGGCTTCATAAATATGAGTTTCATGGGATTTTTGATTATCGCAAAAAGCCATTTCGGGTAATGAGCCGTTATCCCCGTAAATGATATGCCGGGATGCGCGACAGAAAGAGTCGCTTTGCGCTCGTCTCTGAAAAGATCGTACAGAGAGAACATGAGATAGCGTTTTGAGTTCCCGTAAACCTTTGCCGAGCTTTTCTCTTTAGAGAAATCCGTGTCGTCGGGACGGATCTTTGAATATCTGTACGCTATGCTCCCGACGGCGACCACCCTTCCCCCGATTTCCTCAAACAAAGGCATAAGCTCGTTCACAAGCCAGTAATGCGACAGGAAATTCGTCTGAAAAACGTTGTCGAAGCCACCCTCGCAGGTGAAGCGCGGGACGGCGTAGACCGCGCCGTTCAATATAAGGCAGTCGGGTCTCAGCTTTTTGAGCTCGCCGGCGGCGTATTTCAGCGACGCGGGAGAGGTCAGGTCGGTGTTCACCGTCGTGACCGCGGCACCGTATTCACGTTTAAGCTCCCGCGCGTGCTCCTCCGAGCGCTCCGCGTTCCTGTCGAGGAGGATCAGTTCCCCGCCGAGCATGGCGATATAACGGCAGAGCGCCCTGCCGAGTCCGCCGGTGCTGCCCGTTACGGCGATTTTTCTGCCCGTGAGCGGGGGGTATTTTTTTATTATGTCCTCAGAACGCATATTCCGCGAAAAGCCGCCCGAGCTTTATGACGCTGTCGGAGTCGTAATGCGCGATATCCGGGGCGCCGTAAGGCTCGTTTTTTGTCGTCAGCCCCGCACCTATCGTGTCAATGAAACGACGGTCGCCGCTCTGCGCGGCGTAGACGCGCTTTGCCTCGTTGATTTTTTCGTAGTTTTCCCAGACCTCGCTTATTCCCGCGTCAACGTAAACGCATCCGTCAAAATAACCGGGAAACTCATTCGCAAGATCTTTAAGAAGGGCGTCGTAAAGCCCGATATATCCGTCGACGCGGCCGACCACGGCGTCGGATTCACCCTGCATCCAGAAAAACGCCTTGATCTCGGGCTCGAGTCCCTCGGCCTCGAGCTGCGCGAAGGTGTTTTTCAGCAGATCGACGAGCTCGTTATAGCACCAGCCGTAAGGGCGGTTATCGGTGGCCAGCACTCCGTCGAAATACCGTGAATCGGGGTCGTACAGATCCGGACCGCCCGAAGGTGAGAGCCAGTCGCGCCAGAGCGACATCCCGCCGAAAGCGCACTTTACGATATAAAAGGTCTCCCCGGGGTAGCGCTCGTCGAGCAGGTCGGCAATCCCGACCTCAGGACCGAAGGTGTCCCTTCCGAACTCGGCGCATCTGATTTTCGTCGGTACGAAGCCCCCGCTCCTTATGTTGTGGGATACGTAAGTCAGCTTTACGTTCTCAAATCCGGCGCGCCAGCTTTCGACCTTTTCGTTCCCGAAATGTACCTTCAAATATTCGGCGTGCCCGACGCCGACGGCGTTCGACTGACCCGCTAAAACAAAGATTCTTGCTTTTTTCATTTCGTTCGGTTCCTTTTCCCGCGTTTCTTTACCGGTGCTTTCGGACGGAGCTGAGATTTCCCCGTCAACAACACGCGGAGCATATTTTTTCAACGCAAGAGTCAGAATGACGGCCGCTCCGACCGCGATAAGAAATGTCAGCGCGGCGATGAGCGCGGCCCCTGACCTGCCCTTCATTTGTTATAGTAGTTGACGAGGCATCCGCAAAGGATGGTATCGCGCTCCGGACC
>JAGABQ010000145.1:0-3955 GCA_017614495.1 Clostridia bacterium | reverse complement strand
CGGTAAGCTGTCCTATACCGCAGCTCTCGTATTCCGCGCGGCGAAGCTCTTTTTTGATGCATTCGCACATTTCAATCCCGTCCCATCCGGTGTCGGAGCAAACGGGACAGCGGTATTTCACCGTGTCGTAATCGGCGGGATAGCCGTTTTTTTCGAGGAGCCCGGCCCTTTCTGCGCGAAGAGAAACTATCTGCTCTCTCAGCGAGGCAAGCCGTGTCTCCGCCGTCTCTCCGCCGCCCTTTGCGGCGCCGAAAAAGCCGAGGCCGAGGTCTTTGAGCTTTTCGTCGATCTCACGCAAGGTGGGTATCCCCGCCGTCAGCTCCGCGCGCCTTTTTTCGGCAAGCTCTTCCGCCTCTATCCTTCTGACTTCGTATTCGCGCACGATACGCGCGTAGTTCTGCCTGTTATAGCTCATCCGTCATTCCTTTTCGCCTATCTCCCTCAACATCTTCTCACGACTGCGCTTAATAGCGTCGTCAAAGGTTTTTTCGGGATCAAAGTTTTCGATTATCGTCTGCTTCCCGCGCCCGCCGGTCTTTTTCCCGGTGACCGCAGAGCCTTCGGATCTGTGATTTTCCTTCTCAGCGGCGGCCTCTTCCGGCGTTTTAATTCCTTTTTCGTACCAGTCGCGCAATATCCCGTCAACATACACGGGACCGACCTTTTCGGGATCCGCCGCATCGTACGCCGCCTCTATCATATCGATGCCCATGCCCCATTCTCCGGTCCAGGTATCGAAAAGCTTCTGATATTTCGGACTGATCTTGCCCCTCCTAAGTCCAAACAAAGCGCGCAGTTTGCCCTCGATCTGATATTTCTTTCTTTCGCCCTCTATATAGTCCGTCATTGCGGACACAGTTCTTATCTTTATCGAGTAGGCGACCTTCGTCACGTAGGCAGGGGTTATGCGCTCCTCCTTCGTTTCCCTGAGTTTTTCGGCAAGATGTGAAAACAGGAACAGTATCGCCTCGGGGTCCATCTCGAGTTCTCTGCGCATGGCGACGATACGGGAAACGTCAGCTTTGTTGAAAGACAGCACGCCGCAGATGTTCTGACATTCCTCGATAAGCCCGGCAAGTTCACCGTCGTTATCGTACGCGGCAGCAATCTCCTCGCCGTCAAGCACCTTCAGCTGAGTCCCCTCCCTGACAAGCCCTGCGGAAATGAGCCGTTCGAGAGCCAGCACGGCAAAGTCCCTGTCGCATCCGAGATTGGCGGCGAGCGCCGAAGGCGTGGGATCCTCGCAAAGCTCAGGATCAGAGCAAAGAAGTATCAGAAGTCTCAGGGCGTCGGGATCGTCAAGGCCGACCGCCAAAGCGGGTATCGCGACCGCCCTGTCTCCGTATACCGGTTTAAGTTTCATTTATCTGCTTTCCTTTTCGTTACATGTCATCTGAAATATCAGATCCGTCATTGCGTCGACCGGATCGACACGCACCACCGGGCATCCGATGTCCCCGAGATCCGACCGGGTGTAATCAAGGATCCCGCGGATCCCCATCCCGACGGCGCGCGAAACGATCTCAGGCATTTTCCCTGGATCGGCGCAATCACGGATAATAAGTATCTCCGGCTTAAGCGCACGGATCTTTTCGGCTATGTCTCCGGCATCGCATCGCCCGGCGTCCATGACACCGAGGATCTCAAACTGCGAATAAACCGGCCCGTCCGATTTTTCTTTATCGGAGAAAACGACGGCGGTCCTCACTCGCCCCATTCCGAGGGTTTTCCCGATCGCCCTGAAAAGCGCAGCCGCGTCGATGCCGTATCCGCTCCTCGAACAGCCGGAGAACTGTTCGAGGTCCTTTCTGACGGTCGACGGGGAAACGCCGAGCCGCGAGGCGATCTCAATGCTGCTCGTCCTTCTGACGTTTTGCCACAAAAGAGAGCGCATGAGTCGGTAATATTCCGGAAGCCGGCCGGCTCCTTCCGCTTTTTTCAAGAGTTTTCCTTAAGCATGGCGGTGAGCTTTTCCACAAAACCGCGGCAGGTCTCTCCGCCTTCTCTTCCGGTGAACACGACCTTTTCGCGCCCGGCCGTCAGCCGGTCCAGCGCCGAGGCGAGTCGGTCGGCCTCTGCCTGCCTTCCGATATGTGAGAGGAGCATGACCGTCGCCCTGAGCATCGAGCGCGGATCGGCGTAGCAGGCTCTTCCCTCCTCGACCATGCGGGGCGCCGAGCCGTGAATCGCCTCGAACATCGCGTATTTCTTTCCTATGTTCGCCGAGCCGGCCGTACCTACGCCGCCCTGGAATTCCGCCGCCTCGTCGGTTATTATATCTCCGTAGAGATTAGGCAGTATGAACACCCTGAAATCGCGTCTGCGCTTTTCATCGACGAGCTTCGCCGTCATAATGTCGATGAACCAGTTGTCGGTCTTTATTTCAGGATAATCCTTTGCGATTTCCTCGCAAATCCTGAGGAACTTGCCGTCCGTGGTTTTAATGATGTTGGCTTTCGTAACAATCGAAACGCGGTCCTTGCCGTTTTTACGGGCGAACTCGTATGCTAGCTTCGCTATACGGCGGGTCCCCTCGGTCGTGGTGACGCAGAAATCAATAGCCAGATCGTCCGTCACGTTCACTCCGTTCGAGCCGACGGCATAGCTTCCCTCGGTGTTTTCGCGGAAGAAAGTCCAGTCGATCCCCTGTTCCGGGACGCTGACCGGCCTGACGTTTGCAAAAAGATCGAGACGCTTTCTCATCGCGACGTTTGCCGACTCTATATTCGGCCACGGGTCGCCCGCCCTCGGGGTCGTCGTCGGGCCTTTAAGGATAACGTGACATTTCAGGATCTCGTCCATAACGTCGTCGGGTATCGCCTTCATGTGGGCGACGCGGTTCTCGATGGTGAGACCCTCTATATCCCTTATCTCGATCTTTCCCGAGGAAATGTCGTCGGAGAGGAGGTATTCGAGCGCCTTTTTCGCGGCTCCGGTGATGACCGGACCGATACCGTCGCCCCCGCATACTCCTATTATCAGTTTGTCAAGTTTGCCGTAATCGACAAAATCTCCCGCGGCGTTTATGCGCTCCACCCTTTCGAGCTGAGAGCGAAGAAGCTTTTCGTAAGCCGCGGAAGCGGCCTTTATTTCGTTTTCGTAATTCCCTGTTGTCATGATGTGCCTCTGATGATACCGCGTCACCTCCGCGGTTTTTTTGTTTTTATCTGTCTCCCATTCTCGGATCGGCGTTGAGCGACGGGCTCGCCGTATTCCCCGCTAGAAACTCGTAATATCCCTGAGCCCCTATCATCGCGGCGTTATCCCCGCAAAGGGACTTTTCGGGCATATATACCCTCAGCCGTTTTTTTGCGGCAAAGTCTCCGACGCCGATTCTCAGATGGCTGTTTGCCGAAACTCCGCCCGCGAGAACAATACCGTTCCCGACCAAGCCTTTTTCGTACGCCAGAGCGAGCTTTTTTACAAACGAACTCACGACCGCGCGCGTAAGGGATGCCGCTATATCGTTCACGGGCACGGGCGCGCCGCTCTGCCCGTATTTATGGATCAGATTTATGACGTTCGTCTTGATCCCGCTGAAAGAAAAATCCAGATTGTCACCCGGTATCGCGGCGGATGGGAAATCAAACGCCTTGGGATCCCCGAGCGAGGCAGCGCGGTCAAGCGTCGCCCCGCCGGGATACGGCATACCCATGACCCTCGCAGTTTTGTCAAAGCACTCCCCCGCCGCGTCGTCGCGCGTACGGCCGACTGTTTCAAAATCAGTATACGACCTAGCTCTTATAAGCGAGGTGTGCCCTCCCGAAACGACAAGCGCGAGAAACGGCGGCTCCGGCGGATCGGGAAGATAATAATTCGCGGCGATATGCCCCCTGATATGGTTTACCGGTATCAGCGGCCTGCCGTATGACGCGGCCAGTCCCTTTGCAAAGCTCACGCCGACGAGCAGAGCTCCGACGAGCCCAGGTCCTGCCGTCACGGCTATCGCGTCAAT
>JAGABQ010000144.1:0-4323 GCA_017614495.1 Clostridia bacterium | reverse complement strand
GTCCCGACGCCGTCATCCATTTCGCGGGATACAAGGCGGTGGGCGAATCCGTCCGTGTGCCTGTAAAGTATTACAGAAACAACATAGACAGCGCCCTTACCACCCTCGAAACGATGAAAAAATACGGCTGCGGAGTCATCATATTCAGCAGCTCCGCGACGGTTTACGGCGATCCCGAAGTCGTCCCGATCTCGGAGGACAGCCGCACGGGAGGATGCTCTAATCCGTACGGATGGACGAAATACATGATAGAGCAGATACTCACCGACGCGGCGCACGCCGCCCCGGAGCTTTCCGTCATACTTCTGCGCTATTTCAACCCGATAGGCGCGCATGAGAGCGGCCTGCTTTGCGAGGATCCCAACGGGATACCAAACAACCTCATGCCGTATATCATGAAGGTGGCCGTCGGCCGTCTCCCCATTCTTTCGGTTTACGGAGACGACTATCCGACGAAGGATGGCACCGGAGTTCGCGACTATATCCACGTCTGCGACCTCGCCGACGGGCACGTCAAGGCCCTGGAATACGGCGCGGGCCACAAGGGGGTCGAGGTCTTCAATCTCGGCACCGGCGTGGGCTCCTCCGTACTTGACGTCATAAACGCGTTCGAGAAGCAGAGCGGCGTCAAGGTGCCGTACAGGATAGTCGGCAGGAGACCGGGCGACATCGCCGAGAACTACGCCTCCCCCGCGAAGGCGAACAGCGTCCTCGGATGGTACGCAAAGCGCGATCTCGACGACATGTGCCGCGACTCGTGGAACGCCATAAGCAAAAATCCCGACGGATATCCTGTCTGAACGGAGAAAAGAATGGATTTTGAAAAACTTGCGGACCTCCTTTTTCCCGAAGTGACGGAAACGCCGGAGGACCTTGAAAAAAGATACCCGGAGCGCTCTCTGCCGGAGGGCGCGAAGGTCACGCGCTTCGCGCCGAGCCCGACGGGGTTCATACACCTCGGGGGCATCTACGGCGCGCTCATCGACGAGCGCCTTGCCCATCAGTCCGGCGGGATATTCTATCTCAGAATAGAGGACACGGACTCAAAGCGCGAGGTGGAGGGCGCGGCGGGACAGCTCATATCTACCCTTGCCGATTACGGTCTGAAGTTTGACGAGGGCGCGACAGTCGACAGTGACGGCGAGCCGGCGGATGTCGGCGATTACGGGCCGTACAGGCAGAGCATGAGGCGCGATATATACAGCGTTTACGGCAAAAAGCTCGTTTCGGAGGGCCACGCGTATCCCGTTTTCATGACAAGGGACGAGCTCACCGAGCTCAATTCGACAGACAAGAAGGCCGAGGTAAAATCCAAGGTCTGGGACGACGCGGCCAACGAATCACGTTTCGACGAACAGAAAAAAAACAGGGAGATAACCCTCGAAGAGGTCGAAAATCACCTCAAAAACGGCGATCCCTTCACTCTCCGCATCCTCGCCGACGGCGACGGGGAGCGCAAGGTTAAGGTGAACGACCTTGTCCGCGGCGCGCTTGAGATCCCCGAGAACGACGAGGATTTCGTCCTGCTCAAGTCCGACGGGATACCGACGTATCATTTCGCCCACGCGGTCGACGACCATCTCATGAGGACGACGCACGTCATCCGCGGCGAGGAATGGCTCCCGAGCCTGCCGAAGCACGTTCAGCTTTTCCGCTATCTCGGTTTCAGACCGCCGAAGTATCTCCACACGGCGCAGATAATGAAACTCGACGAAAACGGGAACAAGAAGAAGCTCTCAAAGCGCGATCTCGGTCTCGACATGAAGGACTACGAGCGCGGCGGGTACGATCCGGAATGCGTCTGCGAGTACGTCATGACGCTCCTCAACTCAAACTTTGACGAATGGCGCCTCGCAAATCCCGATCTTCATTATACCGAATTCCCGTTCTCGATTAAAAAGATGTCGAACTCGGGCTGTCTGCTCGACCTCGCAAAGCTCGGTGACGTCTCTAAAAACGTCATCTCGAGGATGACGGCGGAGGAGGTTCTCATAAAACTCGAAAAGTGGACCGCCGGTTTCGACGCTCAGCTTCACGATCTCATCTCCGGCGACAGAGAATACGCTCTTTCGATTCTGTCGATAGGCAGAGGCGGCAAAAAGCCGCGCAAGGACATAGCCACATGGCGTGACGCCCGCGACTACATGAGCCCGTTCTACGACGAGCTGTTCGAAATGAAGGACGCCTTCCCGGAGGGGTTCGATAACAGCGACGTCGTCGGCGTGCTCTCCGATTTCCGTTCGTTCTATAACGAGGCGGACGATTCCGCAGCGTGGTTCGCCGGCGTGAAGTCGATAGGCGAAAAATACGGCTTCTGCCCGGACATGAAGCTTTATAAGGCGTCGCCGGAATCGTACAAGGGCAGCGTAGCCGACGTTTCGTCCTTCCTCCGCGTCGCCGTGACGGGACGGATGAACTCCCCGGACCTTTATACGGTCATGCACGTCCTCGGCAGAGACAGGACGCTTTCGCGCATAGACGCGGCAATTTCCTTGCTGGAGCATAACTCATGAATTACGATTTTTCACAGGAAAAGAATTTCATTCACGATATCATCGACGCCGACCTTGAGGCCGGGGTAAACGACACGGTCCACACACGTTTTCCTCCGGAGCCGAACGGATATCTTCACATCGGCTCGGCAAAGGCGATATACATCAACTATTCCACGGCTAAGAAATACGGCGGCAAGTTCAACCTCCGTTACGACGACACCAACCCGGCAAAGGAGGACGTCGAGTACGTCGATTCGATACTCGAGGATCTCCGCTGGCTCGGCGCCGAGCCGGACGGCGGCATTTTCTACGGATCCGACTATTTCGGCAAATGCTACGAGTTCGCCGTGGCGCTCATCAAGGCGGGGAAGGCGTACGTATGCGACCTCAGCGCCGACGAAATGCGCGAATATCGCGGAACTCTGACCGAACCGGGGCGCGAAAGCCCCTACAGAAACCGCACGGTGGAGGAGAATCTCGACCTCTTCGAGCGCATGAAAAACGGCGAGTTCCCCGACGGGGCGAAGACCTTGAGGGCAAAGATCGACATGTCGTCGCCGAATCTCAACATGCGCGACCCGGCGATATACCGCATAGTCCACACTCCCCATCACAGACAGGGGGACAAATGGTGCATTTACCCGCTGTACGACTACGCCCATCCGCTTCAGGACGCGCTCGAGGGTATAACCTATTCGCTCTGCTCGATAGAGTTTGAGAACCACAGACCGCTCTACGAGTGGGTTGTCGACAATGTCGGCGAGTGTATCGGCGGCTTTGATCCCAAGCCGATGCAGAGAGAGTTCGCTCGTCTTAACGTCACGTACACGGTGATGAGCAAGCGATATTTGAGAAAGCTCGTCGAGGAGAAGCTCGTCGACGGCTGGGACGACCCCCGTCTGCCCACGCTCTGCGGCCTCCGCCGCCGCGGAGTCACCCCGAGCGCGATCTTCGATTTCGTCCGCCGCGCGGGTATCGCCAAGACGTTTTCCATCGTCGACATCGAGCTCCTCGACCACTGTGTAAGGGAAGAGCTCAATCAGACGGCGGAGCGCAGGATAGCGGTGCTCGATCCGGTAAAGGTCGTAATAACGAACTATCCGGCGGACAGAACGGAATATTTCGAGGTCAGGAACAACCCGAACGACGAGCAGGCGGGGACGCGGCTTCTCCCGTTTACGCGGGAACTCTATATCGACCGCGACGACTTTGCCGAGGTCCCGCCGCCTAAGTTCTTCCGGCTCAGGCCGGGCGGGGAAGTGCGTCTGATGGGCGCGTATATCATCCGTCTCGACGAGGTTGTAAAGGACGCCGATGGGAACGTGACCGAGCTTCGCTGCTCCGCCGATCTCGAAACCGGGAACGGCAATCCGGCGGACGGCAGGAAAATAAAGGGCACGATACACTGGCTCTCGGCCGCGCACAGCGCCGGGGCGTCGGTCGTGCTGTACGACAAGCTTTTCACGATAGCGAACACGGGCGACATCCCGGAAGGTAAGACCTACGACGATTATCTCAACCCGGATTCTCGCAAGGAGATAAAAGGCGTGAAGATCGAGCGGTCGCTTGCCGCGGCAAAACCCGGCGAGGCGTTCCAGTTCGTACGGACGGGATATTTCACGCCGGACCCGAAAAATCCCGGGGTCTTCATCCGTACCGTGACGCTCAAAGACAGCTATAAGCCGCAATAAACGTTTTTTTGCCCGAATCAGAAAAAAGTACTTTACAAAACGGACGGAAAGTGATATAATACCGTCCGCATCTGGGTGTGGCGCAGTTGGTAGCGCGCTACCTTGGGGTGGTAGAGGCCGCTGGTTCAAGTCCAGTC
>JAGABQ010000143.1:0-5298 GCA_017614495.1 Clostridia bacterium | reverse complement strand
CCGCACGCGCATATAAGCGCGACGGTCATTATAAGAGCGCACAGGGCGGCGAGACCCGCCGCCCCGTAACGTTTTTCAGTTGTTTTTGCCATCTGATTTTTCTGTTCAGGCCTTAGCCATGAACTTCTTGTAGAACTGGTTGCAGACGAGATGCATGACGTCCTCGATCTCCGCCCAGTTGGACGCGTAGGTGTTGGCGCCGCTGTTCACCATGCTGTATATCGAATTGAGTACCGGCCCGTAGTAGCGGATATCCTCGTTCGGAGCGATGAGATAAGCGAACTCGAACATAGACCAGTCGCTCAGCATCTTTCTCCAGTTTTCTCTCGACTGGTCGTCCTGAAGCACTCTGTACTGTACAAAGTTCTCATAGAACGCCGGAACGAGATATTTCTGCGAGCCGTAGGACATCGCCTCGATCATCGCGCCGACGAAATCGGGATCGTCTATATCGGAGGGAACGTAGAGCATTCCGCCCGAGGCGAAGGAGTAGTATCTGTCCTGCTGATCGTCATATTTCGGCTGGGGAATGACGGCGATGTTTATATCGACGTCCCAGTTGTGTATCTCTCTGAGCTCGCTTCCCGAAGAACGGAAGAGGGCGCGGCCGTCCTGGAATATCGTCTGGTTCCACTCGTCGTTGTAGAGCTCGGGCATCTTTACGAACTGCTCGATGGTATCGAATACGCGGACCGCCTTGTCCGTAGCGTAGTCGAACTCCCAGCCGCTGTCGGTTATGTAAGAGCCTTTGAGCCCCGCGGCAGTGAAGATGCCGAGGCCGGAGCCGGGCGTCCCGGCGTAGCCGTAATAGTCGTTTGCGTCCCTTTCGTTATTTTTGTTGACGTCCTCGTACTGGCCTTCCATCATTTTGAAAAGCTGCTCGACCGTCCACGTGCCGTTGTCAACGAGATCGTAAACGTAGTTGTGTTCGTAGTTGAGGTCCTCGAGGATGTCGAGGTTGACGTACATTCTCTGCGCGTTCTGGCACGGATATGTCATATCCGAGCAGAAAACGAACTGTTTGTCTCTCAGGCGGTAGGTCTCGTTGAAGGTGTGGTGATAGTAGTCGGCGTCCCAGTTGATGTACGGGAGCGTCGCCGCGTCGTACAGAAGATCGTCGATTATGAAATCCGAGACGGCTATATACGACTCAAGGAACCAGAGATCGTAGATCGTGTCGCCGTCGGCGGCAAGCTGCATGAAATAGAACTTGCCTTCCTTGTTCCCCGACCACGGCCAGAGCTCGTCGCAGGTTATGGTGCAGCCGAACTTGTCCTCTATCTCTTCGTTGCGCTTGTGAGCAGCAGCCTGGAGGCGGTCGCTCTCGTCCGGCTCGTCAACGTCGAAAAAGCTCGCCCAGTAGATGTCGATGTTGCCGCCCGTGTACGTGGCAATCTTGAATTCCTTGCCGTCAAAACGGGTGCCGCCCGGGATGTTGCCGTAGTCGGACTCCGGCAGCTTCTGGGTATCGTCGCCCGAGCTGTCGCCGGACGCCTTGCCGGACGTGTCGGCTCCCGGCCCCGCCGGGGTGTTCGTGCACGCCATGAGGGCGGTTACGGTGAGCAGGACGGCGATGAGCAGCGAAAGTACTTTTCTGAAACTCATTTTGTTCTCCTTGTTCCGGTTGTTCCGGTTTTTGTAAACGGATTATTTATCTCCGAGCTCGGCCGCGACCTGCGCGACGACCCCGTCGAGATATTTCATCTTGTCGGCGACCTCCGCCTTCTGTTCGTCGGTCATGACGTGCACGGCGTTCGGCTCGCGGAAGCATCTCTCAATGCCGAAGCGGAGCTTGACTGTGTGCTCCACCGACTCGTAGAGGCCGTATCTGAATACGGGATCGAGGAACTCCGCGAGGGCGTTCTGAAGGACCGTCGCATGCTTGATATCGCCGCTCTGTACGCACTTGTAGATGAGCACGAACAGCTCGGGGAAGACGTTGTAGTTCATTCCGATGCCGCCCGTGGCGCCGGCGAGCAGACCGTAGGTCAGGAGCTCGTCCTCGCCGTTGAAGATGACGAGATCCGGCTTGTGGATGAGGAGTCTCCTCATATAGAAGAAATTGGCGTCGGAGAATTTGAGGCCTATCACGTTCTTGATGCTGAGGAGCTCGATGAGCTCGTCGGCGGGGATGTGGAGCGTGAAGGCCGGGATGTAGTAGAGCAGGAAAGGCGTGTCGCCCGCGGCCGCCGCGAGCTTTTCGTAATAATTCCTGCGCTGTATGCTGTTCGACCTGTCGACAGGCATGGCGGAGACCGCGTCGGCTCCCGCAGCAACGGCGTGCTTGACGAGCTCAACGGATTCCTCCGTGCTCTTAACGCCCGCGTTGATTATGCAGAGCTTGCCGTATTCCTTGCATATCTTTGCGGCGCGCTCGGCAACCGCCTTGCGGTCCGGGATCCTGAGATAGCTCCCGTCGCCCGTCGCTCCGCAGACGTAAAGCCCGTCGACGCCCTTTGAGAAGACGTAGCGGATCACCTTTTCCATAGCGTCGAGATCCACTCCGCCCTCGGGCTTGATGGGCGAGATCACCGGCACGAGAATGCCCTTGAATTTGCTTTTGTCCATTTTCGTATGTCCCTTTGAAACTGAAAAATTTGCGTTTTCCGGCGGGCTTTACGAAAGCTCGCTGTGTCTGACTCTCGCGATGACTCCCTCGAGGATCACCTCGTATCCGATGAGGATGTAGTCCCCGCCGTCGAATATGGCGGGATACTGGACGCCCACGCGGGGATCGAGCATCTTTTGCCTTATGAAGGTCTTGCCGTCGTCCTCGCTGATGTCGATTATCATCGGATTGCGCTGATCTCCGCCCGTATAGGGGGCGCCGGACTCACGGGTGAGGTACGCCGGTATCGGGTTGAAGCACGCGACGGTGTACTTGCCGCTCTTCGCAATGGCAATCGGAGCGCAGGGGGAGGTGAAATGCTTGTTCGGCGCGGCCTGTGACCACGTTATGCCGTCGTCGTCGGAATACGTCTCGTAGAACGTGCCGAGGTCGGTGCGGCAGAATACTCTGATCCTTCCCTCCTCGGTCTGGTACGGGAAGGGCTCCTGAAGTCCCGACACCGAGATGTCCTCCGGCCAGCCGTAGACGCGCTTCGGCGCCTCGTACCACGTATATCCGTCGTCGTCGGAGATGAAGAAGGCGATCACCCCGTAAAGAGAGAGGCCGTAATAGCATTCGGGGTCGAATCTGTGATACGCCATCGGGAGGAGTATCCGCCCGCTTTTAAGTCTGATCCCGTGCTGGTTGGTGAAGCAGAAGCCCTCGTCCTCGGGGGTTATGAGGAGCGGCTCCGACCACGTTGCGCCCTCGTCCTTTGAGCGGGAGAGGTACACCATACCCTTGTGGTATATATTGCTGTCGCGTCTCTCCTCCGACGCTCCGCATTTGTAGTGGAGCACGTAGAAGAGGCCGAGGTCGCCGTTCTGCATCCTCATGAGCGTCGGGTCCATGAGGTTCTCTTTTCCGTCGCCGTAAACTATCTTTATATCGCTCCAGGTCTTTCCTTCGTCGAAGGAACGCACCCACGCGAAGTCCGCGACGTCAAGGTCTTCGCCGAAATCGCTCCCGTGGTTGTAGTAATACGACCACATATAGACGATGGAGCCGTCGTTAAGTCTGAAAAAACATCCCTCGGAGTTGCGCGTGTTTTCGGAAGACGTCGGCATGACGCAGACTTCCCTGCCCGCAAGAGGCAAAAATCCCATAATGATCCTCTTTCTGAAAATGTGCGAATCCCAGATTATGGAATTCGCACATCTTCAATACACGTTTTTTGCGTTATTACTTTCTGATCTTCTTGCTGATGAGAGCCGTTCCGAGAGCGGAGACAGCGAGAACGATCGCGACGGCCGCGGTGTAGTCGGCGGTGTCGGTAGCGGGCTCAGTAGACGCGCCTTCAACCCATGCGGTGCTGCCGTCAGCGGTGTAAGCTGCCGCGAGCCATGTGGACCAGAACTTGATGTTTAAATATTTGGTGCTGGGATCATAGATACAGAAATACTTGGTATCCTTACTGATTGCATTTTTAAACACAAAGCGTACGCCGAGCGTTGCGCCGCAATCGGGGCTGAACTCGTTCTCCCCGTTGGATTTCACGGCCTTGGGGTCGTATCTGTAGATCTGAACCTCTGCCTTTTTCCAGCTGACACCGTCTTCGGAATAGTAGACCTCGAAATCGTTCAGGTCGCTGAAATCGACTGCGCCGGAAGTAGCAACGTCTTCTTCACTTTTATCGAAGAAAGCCCAGCAAAGCTCGGTAGCGTCCTTGACAAGACCCGCATCGTAATAAGCGCCGGGAACATAGTAGTTCCATTCAGCCGCGCCCTCGAGGTCCTGGTTCGTATACTGCATTTCGGGCAAGTCTGCCGTAAAACTGCCATACCACATTGTACCTCCGGCTTCGTGACCGGTAACAATGCTGTACGTGCCGTCGCCCTTGTCAGTGATTCTGAGTTTCTGGAGCATAGGGTTCGTCTTGCCGATCGTCTGAAGCGTACGTTCGCCTGCGGCGGGCTGAAGCGTCGCGGGGCCGGCAGCCGCGGTGGCTGCGATGGCGAGGAGCGTCATTACGATCATGACGACCGCCATGATTATTGAAAGTTTTTTCATCGTTTTTTCTCCTTTGAGAAATTTATTTTTCAGCGGACTGGCCGCCGTGAGACTGTGCCTGGCCCGACCGGAAGACCCGGCCGGACGCGGAGACGTCCGTCTCCTTACGATACATATTTTACCTAATACCGGGCGGATTGACAATAGGTAAAAAGGACTATTAAGCCCGAAAAAATGTCCGAATGGCTTACATTTTGCGGCTTTTTTCACCCGCCCGAAATCCGCCCGTCCCGGACGGTACAAAAACCGTTCAAAATTCCCTCACGGAGTGCACGTTTCCCCGCTTCCCGAGCCGCGTTCGCGCCGTTTCACCCGCAATGACCGCGATCCGGCGGCGCCATGCGGCCACCCTCTGCTATCCCTCGACCACGTCCCTCGGTGACGGCATTATTATACCGCGTCCGGCCATAAAACGCATCTCACCTTTATCGCACGTTTGTCGCACGAAAATCGCACGAAAGTTGCAAATAGGGTGGGGATCGAAGGGCGACGGCCAGCCTCTTGGCTTCTCACGCCATGGGGGGATTGTAAAGTGGGAACTTTACAGAGACAATCCCTCCACCGCAAGCGGTCCCCCTCCCTTTACACAAGGGAGGCTTTTTGCGATATGTTGCTGCGTAACGCGATATAATTTGCGCCGCAAATTGCGATATATTTCGCTTCGCTCAATGCGAGATGAT
>JAGABQ010000142.1:0-7883 GCA_017614495.1 Clostridia bacterium | reverse complement strand
GGCGCCCGCCGACGATCTCGCAACGACACCCCCGGAACACATGGCGTTGTGCCTCGGCAGTATAACGCGCTCCGCCCCGGCCGCGTAAAGCGAACGCAGGGCAAATCCGAGATTGAACGGATCCTCTATCCCTTCGAGCATCACCGCATAGCCATTTTCAGGCATATCGGCGCGGCGCATCTCGGGGAGCGTCCTTTCCGTGACGGCGGCGGCAATCCCGCCGTGATTCCTGCCGGAAGTATTTTCGTCAAAAAAGCTCCCGTCCGTTATCTCAACGGCAAAGCCGAGTTCCTCCGCGCGGTGTCCGAGCCAGGCGAGCTCTTTTTTCTCCCGAGCGGCGCGCTTTTCGTCGACAAAGACCTTGACGATTCGCCGGTCGTTGAAATACGAGCCGTCCTCCGCGCGGCGCTCCATATTATGGATCGCCGTCCTGACCGAAACTATTCCCTCAAAAAATACCGTCTGTCCGATTTCCGTCATGCCGCCCTCCGATATTACGCAGTATTATATCATCCGGCGGGCAAAAATGCAAATCACGCTCCCGGCTATTTACAAAGCGGCGCGTTTGTGGTAAAATATGTCAGCAATATAATACGGAGGTGTCTTATGGGACCTTTAGAAATAGCACTTATCATTATAGCGGCGATCTTCGTTATTGCCATAGTTTCGAAAAACATCCGCGTGGTATCTCAGGCGACACAGTTTGTGATTGAGCGGCTCGGCAAATACCGCACGACGTGGAACGCGGGACTTCACCTGAAACTCCCCTTCTTCGAGTCGGTAAAGAGTATAGTCAACCTCAAAGAGCAGGTGCTCGACACGCCGCCTCAGCCCGTCATAACGTCCGACAACGTCACCATGCAGATCGACGCCGTCGTTTATTTCAGAGTTTTCGACGCGATGGCGTATACGTACGGCGTCACCAACCCGATCGAGGCGCTCGGAAATCTCACGGCGACCACCCTGCGTAACATAGTCGGCGAGCTCACCCTTGACGAGTCGCTCACCTCGCGCGACACGATCAACGGAAAAATGGAGCTCATCCTCGACAAAGCAACCGACCCGTGGGGCATTAAAGTCACTCGCGTAGAGCTGAAAAACATCATGCCGCCCGCCGAGATCAGGAACGCGATGGAAAAGGAAATGAAGGCCGAGCGCGACCGCCGCGAGACCCTTCTCCAGGCGGAAGGACACAAAGCCGCCGCCATTACCCGCGCGGAAGGCGACAAGCAGGCGCTCATACTCGCCGCTGAAGGCGAACGCGACGCGCGTATTGCCCGCGCTGAAGGCGAAGCGAAGGCGCTTCTCCTCCAGAAACAGGCCGAGGCCGACGGTCTCCGCGCCCTCAAGGAGGCCAATATCGACGCCGCGGTGCTTGAACTCAAGAAATACGAAGCGCTGATCAAGCTCGCTGACGGCAAAGCGGCGAAGATCATCGTTCCGTCGGACGTCGTGGACACGGCGACCAAAAACGTCCTCTTCTCGGAGCTTACCGAAATAGGAAATCACACCGAGGCCGCCGCGCCGGATCCGGTAGAACCGACCCTCGATCCGTGCTGCGAAAGATTCGAAAGTGAACCGGAACTTAAATGATTAAAAGTTCTGTCATGAAAAGAATCGGTAAACCGACAGTTTTTATTGTTGCAATCGTTCTTCTTCTCCTTTGCGGCTGTTCGCACGGAGAAAACGCGCCGTATGAACCGGATACACCCGAACCGGCGCCGCACAGCGGCTGGTTCACCACAGACGGTCACCACGGAGGGATGTTTTTCGAAGGAGACGGAGCCGGTGTCAGGATCAATTTTGACGGCTATCTTTCGGAAAAAACCGGTCTGCCTGAGGGAGAGCACGAGGGCACGTACGTATTTCTCAGCGGCGACCTCCCGCCCCACGGCAGCGTCCCGGTGCGGTACGACGCAGCGCACGAGCTCCGTCTGAACATCGGGGACCGCGTCGCCGTCCTTACCCTGGGAATTGTATCGGAAGACGGCAAAACTGTTCAGTCCGGCGTCGGCACGGTCACCCCGGACGTTATCCCCGTCGTGATATACGACGCGGACGTCCCCGTGGAGATCGACTTTGTTCTTCAAAACCCTCCGACCTGATATGCCGCGCCTAATCCAATCGGCATAATGAAAAATGGGTTTATCATTATCGCGTCAATACTAAACGATCGAAAACCGCGGCCCTGCGCAGGACCGCGGATTTTTGTATGCTTTTTTGACCGATATCGGCCGTAAACGTCAAAAAAAGCGGCGTTTTCCCGCGGTTCTCTTATGGGTGGTTCGGTTTTTGTCGTTTTTCTCCCAATCGGCTGGTTCTCTATCATCTTTATGAGAACCAGCCTTTCACGCCGCTTTTTCAGATCATTGAGTTATCGAGACTATGCGGAAGCTTCCGTCCGCATGGACCGCGCTTACAGTCCAGGTCCTCACGTATCCCGTGCCCTTTGTCACTGTGTACGACCCTTCGCCGTATTCTCCTTCATCAAAAACGCCGCTTTCGAGTTGCCTCTTATACTGGCTTTCCGTAAATGTAAAGGTATCGTCTCCTGACCATCCTTCTTCTTCCCATTTGAGAATATAGATCGTCGTCTTGGAAACACCCGTCATATCAGACGGCTTGTCCTTAAAGTACTGTTTGGCCGTATATGTGTATTCCGAGGTGCTGTTTTTCTTATATGATACTTCGTATGGCTCAAGTTCTATATCTTCCCAGCCGGGGCCTCCAATACCAACTTCACAAGCATAATAATCCATCGTTTTAGACTTTGAATTATACGTCACCGCAGCGACGCCATCTTCAAATTCGTAGTAGGATATCCCCGAAAAATTCATGTTATCTGCGTTGAAAAACGCGACAATCCTGCTTATGGGAACGGATTTTGTGAATACGTTGCTCATTATCATAAGATGCTGAAATTTTTGCGGTATGTTTTCGTATTCAGCCGGCTTCCATCCATCATCTTCACCATAATCAGGCCATGGGTCGATTACAGCGTAATAATACGCCTTCACCGCTTCCTTCGGGTCGATGGTATTCCCGTCCGTAAAGGGCTTCATGTTGAGCGCCGCCGAAAGGGCGCTGTTTTTGAACGACTCTATCTCAGCCGATTTCGGCTTTGTGAGATTCATCAGTGCGGGGATTTCTTCCTGCGCGACGAGTATCTCGCCGCAGACCGAGCATTTGACTCCCTCGGTGAGGCCCGCGGAGGTCGCGGTCGCCTCTCTGCCGGGGATCACTTCTTCAGTATGACCGGTAGCCGGTATGACTTCCATGCCGGAAAGAGTCTCTCCGCAAACCGAGCAGAACGAACCGCCGAGAGTTCCCGCTTCGGTACAGGTCGCGGGCTTGCCTTCGTACTCAACAACGGTGTGACCCGTTGCGGGGATCTCATCACAACCGGATATCTTCTCGCCGCATACCGAGCATATCACACCCTCGGCATAACCCGCCTCGGTGCAGGTCGCCGGTTTGCCGTCGACTTTCTCCTCAGTGTGACCCGTCGCAGGTATGACTTCCATGCCGGAAAGGGTCTGACCGCATACCGAGCATCTTACGCCCTCTGTGTGCCCCGCCTCGGTACAGGTCGCCGGCCTTGCCTCGACCGCCTCTTCCCTGTGCCCCGCAGCCGGGACAGTCTCCTGCGCAGCGATGACCGCTCCGCACTTTGCGCAGTGCCTGCCTTCCGTAAGTCCCGTCTCCGTGCAGGTCGGCGCGACCGCCGGATCGACGACGACGTCCTCGTGCTTACAATCTCCGCATGACGCCAGGACAAAAACGGCAATCAAAAGCATTACCGTAACCAGAACAATTTTTCTCATATTTCTTCCCTTCTTCAAAACGTCAGCATAATCCCGCTGACAAACTGATATATTTTACATGATAACGGCGCTATTGTCAATACTTATGAACATTTTATGTTGTATTTGTCCTTTTGCGCAGGAATTTCCGCATCGCTTTCGGTGAAATATCTCGCTTACGCTCGATGAGAAATAACGGCTTTCGCCGGTGGTGTCGCACGGCTCCTCCACCTTTTTCGATTCCCTTCCATCTATTCCAAAACGAAAAGGGCGCCTTGCGCCCTTTCTCGTTTTGGAGCGGGTGATGGGAATCGAACCCACGCAGCCAGCTTGGAAGGCTGGAATTCTACCATTGAACAACACCCGCGTCTGTTTACGGCGTAATTATACCACCGCAAACCCGTTTTGTCAACTGTTTTTTCTCACGATTTGTGATAAAGTTTTTTAGTCGTGTACGCCGGCTCGCAAGTCACGTTCACGCCGAGTTTTTTGAACGTATCGCTGTCTATGACCGGGAGGATGACCGACGAATGCATTTCGCATCCGCGGAGAAGAGGCAGACAACTTGCCGCCCTGGCAGAGTTCTCATCGAAATTGGCGGACACCGAAAGGGCTATGAGCACCTCGTCCGAATGGAGTCTCGGGTTGTGATTGCCGAGGACCTCGGTCTTGAGCCGCGCGATCGGCTCTATGATCGAGTGATTGATGATATCCGTATCCTTGTCGATGCCCGAAAGCGCCTTGAGAGCGTTAAGAAGCAGAGCCGAAGAGGGGCCGAGCAGCGAGCTCGTTTTCCCCGTTACGATGCGCCCGTCGGGGAGCTCCATAGCCGCGGCCGGCGCGCCCGTCGCGTCGCGCTTTGCGAGCGCCGCGCGTACGACCGGACGATCGTCGGTCGTTATCCCCGCCTGGTTCATTACCAGTTCGATCTTTGAGACCGCGTTGTCCGCGACAAGGTTGCGGAGAACGTCGCACTCCGTGCGGTAGAAACGGCGTATGATCTCCTGCTTTGACGCTTCGCTGACCGCCTCGTCGTCAACGATACCGAAAGCAGCCATATTTACTCCCATATCAGTGGGAGACTTGTACGGGCACTCTCCGTAAATCTTCTCGAATATCGCCCTGAGGACCGGGAACGACTCGACGTCGCGGTTGTAATTGACCGTTGTGACGCCGTACGCCTCGAGGTGATATGGATCTATCATATTGACGTCGTTGAGATCCGCCGTAGCCGCCTCATAAGCGAGATTTACGGGGTGCTTGAGGGGGAGATTCCATATCGGGAACGTCTCGTATTTTGCGTATCCCGCCTTGATACCCCTGAGGTTTTCGTGATAAAGCTGCGACAGACAAGTCGCCATCTTGCCCGAGCCGGGGCCGGGCGCCGTCACAACGACAAGCGGGCGGGTCGTCTCGATATACTCGTTTTTGCCGAGCCCCTCGGGAGATACGACGTGCTTCACGTTGACGGGATAACCCTCTATCGGGTAATGCAGATACACCTTTTTGCCGAGTTTTTCAAGTCTTTCCTTGAATTCCGAGGCGGCGTGCTGCCCTCTGTAGCGCGAAATAACTATCGATCCGACGTAAAGCCCTGCGCTCTCGAATGCGTCGATGAGACGGAGAACGTCGGCGTCGTAGGGGATGCCTATATCAGCGCGGACTTTTTTGTTTTCAATATCCGTGGCGGAGATCACGACGACGACCTCGACGCGGTCGGCGAGGGTGAGAAGCATCTGAAGCTTGACGTCGGGAGCGAAACCCGGAAGGACGCGGGAGGCGTGAAGATCGTCAAACAGTTTGCCGCCGAACTCGAGATAGAGCTTACCTCCGAACTCGTTTATGCGCCTGCCGATCATCTCGCTCTGTTTCGCAATATAAAGATCGTTGTCAAACCCTTTTTTCAGCATTCCGTTTCACCGCCGTTCACAAAAAAATCACAAAAATTATACCATCCCGGAGGGCCATTGTCAACCGCTTTTTGCGGTAACCGGAAAAACATTTTTTAAGTAAAACCGCCCTGCCGTTTTCACACGGCAGGGCGGTTCCGGACACAGGTATTATCCGTAAATGTTGCTCAGTTTCTTTCTCTGCGGGGCGTAGAAAATCGAAATGATCATGAGGGTCAGGGCGCATACGGCGCTCACCGTTCCGCAGGTCGAGAACGAGATACGAATGCCCTCAAGCAGGCCCTTCACGGTCTCGGTCGGGGCGCCCGTCATGCCGGCAAAGGACGTAAGAAACGCCCCGCCGTTTATCAGAAGAAGCATCGGCAACAGGAAGAGGAACAGGAAATGCGGCCAGCCGAAAACGATCGGCGCCCACATCCTGACGCCCGGATTTTTGCCGCTGAATGACTTGAACAGAGCTTTCAGCGCGAGGAACGCCCAGAAAGCGAAAACGATGAGCACAGACACCCCGAATCCCTCGAGAACCGTTGTGATCCTGTTGACCGTTTTTTCATCGATACGTTCGTCGATGAATTTTGCGATGGCATCGCCGAGCTCCTCGGCGTCCGGAGTTTTCTCCTCCGGGGCGCCCTCCGTCGATGAAAGAAGAGTGACCGTCATCCCGTTTCCGGGGCGAGCGCTCATACCGGGGACGGAAATCCCCTCGGGAAGCTCGATCTTTCCGCTGCTCAGGAAATCAGACAAAATCGGGAGGAGCTGCTGAGTTATGACCTCATCCGAGGCGATGTGTCCGTCTTCATCGGCAAACTGAGAGAGGATATCCTCTATGTTTTTCTTGATCTCTTCCCTGCTTTCGGCGTAACCGTCGGCGGCTCCCGCGAACTCCTCGGAGGCCTGAAGCTTTTCAACAACCTCGTCGGCGACGTCCATTATGGTGTCGGAAACGGTCGCGACCGTCGCATCCGGAGAATTTGCGGCGTCGAAGATCTCATCGGTCTTGTCGGAAAGCCATTCTTCGGAGAGATCGGTCTTTTCGAATATTTCGTCGATATCCACCTGCTCTCCGCTATCGTCAATCGCGTCGTTTATCGTTTGGTTTATGGCCGAGTTGACGAGCATTTTGACCGCCATGGGCTTGACGACTTTTTTAAGGAGTTCCGTCAGCTCGTCCGTAATCTGGCCGACGTTTCTGCGTATGACTTCCCGCCCGACCTCGGTGCTGCCGGTGAAAAGGGCGCGAAGGGAATCCGCCGTCGTTATATCGGCGGAAACGCTCATCTCCTCTCCGCCTTCCCGGAGCGCGTCGAGCGCCGTCTTGATCAGTTCGCTTTCCTCGCCGGGAACGGAATCGAGTATCGCATTCTCAAAGCCCTCGGTAACCTTGATGCCGACCGTCACCTTCCAGAGAGGAAGGACGAAATATCCGCATATCGCGGCGGCACAGACAAGTATGATGACAACGTTCATCACCCTGAGAAAAGTTTTTGTTCCGCTGTTCATCTTTTACCCCACTTATTTGCCGGATTTTTTCGCCTTGCTTTTCCTGACTATAAAGACGACTGCGACGGCTATTCCGGCGGCGATCAGCGCACCGGAGCATATCACGGCCGCGATAAGCATCTTTTTGAGTTTGTTAATAGTTTCGGTCAGATCCTCGGGATCCTTCTCGTCCTCGGGCGAGGTCTCCGCGGGCTTTGTTCCCGCAGGCTCCGTCACACCCTGTTCCGCAGTTTCCGACTCCTCCGTCTGTTCGGTGGTCACGCTGTCGGCCGAGGCGAACACGGCGAAAAACACGTATCCGCCATCCTCGAGACTGAAACAGACCCTGCCGTCGGAATCAATGTGAATGGGATCGCCGGGGTCGGTCGACTTTACGGCCTCGCCGTCGGGGGCGCCCACGCGCCACTCCCTGAGGACGTACCCCTCGGACGGTATGGCTCCGAACGAGCCGAAACCGCCCTCGTACTCGTACCATTCCGAAACGACGTCGGACACAGCGCTTTCCTTATCGGAAGCAATATATACCCTGCCCGACGTTCCGAGAACGTGAGCTTCGGCTTTTGTTATATATCTCGCCCTGACGGTTACGTCGGCGGTCACGGGAGTCTCGAAATCAAATTCCTCCGAACCGATCCACCATCCGCCGAACTCGAGATTTTTCTTTACGGGG
>JAGABQ010000141.1:0-4290 GCA_017614495.1 Clostridia bacterium | reverse complement strand
TTTTTTCGTCAACGGCAAAATACGGCGACAGGACGTCGAACACTCTCCCGGCCGCCTCGGCGCACGCGATAAGCCGGGGAAGGAACGCCCTGCCCGCTTCATAGTCCCTGCCGACGTCGTCGAGCGCAGGTATAACCGAGCCGTTTATAACCCCGAGCGGGTCTTTTTTTGCCTCGTCGGAGGAGGCGAAGTCCGCCGCCGAGTCCTTCCTTCCGAGATAGACTGCCTCCCTGAGATTCCCCGCAGATCTCGTGTCGGCGGGCCCTGAACCCGAGACCGATGACGAAACGTATTTTTCGAATCCGGGGTCAAATCCGCGCAGCGCGGCGTGACACCTGAAAGCGTCGGAGATCTCCTGAACCGTCGGGTCGGCGATGGCCGCGTCGAGACCGAGCGACAAAGCCGAGGCGAGGAACGCGGCGTTGAGCTTCCCCCTGTCCGGGAGACCGTATGACACGTTCGATACCCCGAGCACCGTCTTTACGCCGAGCTCATCGTGAAGCGCACGGAGCGTCGTGAGCGTGACGTTCGCCGCCTCCGGGTCGGCGCCGACGGGGAGCGTCAGAGCGTCGAAGAGAATATCCGACTTTTTAATTCCGTATTTTTCGGCTTCCCTGATTATTTTACCGGCGATCTCCAGCCGGCCCGCGGGCTCGTCCGGGATGCCGTTTTCATCGAGAAGAAGGGCGACGACCGCCCCGCCGTATTTCTTTATGAGCGGGAAAACGGCGTCCATGCTCTCCTGTCTGCCGTTCACGGAGTTTACGAGCGGCCTGCCGTTGTATATCCTCATGGCGGCGGAGAGGGCCGCGGGGCTTGACGAATCGAGTTCGAGAGGAGCGGTGCATACCTCCTGAAGATCTCTGACGCACCTGACGAGGTTCGCAGTCTCGTCAAGACCGGGAACGCCGACGTTCACGTCAATAACGTCGGCCCCCGCCTCGGACTGACGCACGCCCTCGGAGACCGCGTAATCGAAGTCGCCTTCGGTTATCGCCTTGCGGAGCAGCTTTTTGCCCGTCGGGTTGATCCTCTCGCCGATGATGACCGGCTTTTTACCGAGCTCTACGGAGCGGCAGCCGGAGCAGACGACGTTCTGCTCCTCGACACGTCTCGCCGGCGGGATTATCTTTTTCAGGGCTTTTGAGAGGGCCTTGACGTGCTCCGGGGTGGTCCCGCAGCAGCCGCCCACGGCAAAGGCGCCCTTTTCGGCGGCCAAAGCGGCCGAGGCGGCAAAGTCCTCCGGCTTTACGTCATAGGAAGTCCTGCCGTCCCTGAATGATGGCAGACCGGCGTTAGGTTTGAAGAACACCGGAACGGATGAATATCTGAGATAGACCTCAAGGACCGGCATGAGTGTGTCCGGTCCGAAGGAACAATTCACTCCGAGGGCATCGGCGCCCAGACCCTCGAGTGTGGCAATGACAGAGCGCGGGTCTGCGCCCGTCATGAGCCGTCCGTTTTCGGAATACGCGCAGGATATGTGGACCGGCAGTGAGGAGCTCTCTTTCGCGGCGAGCAGCGCCGCCTTTGCCTCGTAAAGATCGTTCATCGTCTCGATGACGATCAGGTCGGCGCCGGCTGCCTCTCCGAGACGGGCGGTCTCCGAAAACACTCCGACCGCCTGCTCGAACTCAGTGTCGCCGAGAGGCTCGAGAAGTCTACCGAGAGGGCCGATATCGAGGGCTACGAGCGCCCTGTCGCCCGACTTTTTTTCCTCCGCCGCTTCTCTCGCGAGCCGCACGGCCGCGAAAATCACGTCCTTCAGTTCTCCCGAGCCGTATTTCAGCCCGTTCGCACCGAAGGTATTCGTATATATAGCGTGCGCTCCGGCGTCGATATACGCCCGGTGAACGCTTTTGACTTTATCCGGATCGGTGAGACAGAGCCGCTCCGGGCTGTTCGTGTGCCCGACGCCGAGCGCGTCGAGCATCGTTCCCATCGCTCCGTCGAGCAGCAGCGGCCTCCCCGCCGCGAAGATATTATTCTTATCCATTCCGACGCCTCCCGACTATCGCCGTCACGGATTTCGACGGCGACATGATCATTTTTTCACTCAGAACAACGCCTATATATTTCTGCGGGTTGAGAAAATCAAAAATTTCCCGCTGAAAAGACAAAGGAAGATCCCCGTATCCGGGGCTGAATCTCGGCACGTATCCGTCGCCGAGCGAGCGGCAAAAGGCGTCACAGAGCGACTCCACCCGTTCCGCTCCCGCCCCGTGAACGAGAAGCGCGCGAAGAGGGTCGAATCTTTCCGCGCGGGCAAGGATATCAGGTTCAAATCCGACGGTCGCCGCGAAAACCACGGCGCCGTCACATCCGGCGAGCCGCCGGCCGAGCTCCGCCGAAAACACGGAGGAAAAACCGAGACCGACGCGCGGCCCGTCGGCGTCGACGGGCGTCTCCGCAAAGCAAACGCGGTAAACGAGGCGCGGCAAAAGCGCGTCGAGCACGGAATCGAGTTTTTCCCGCACATCGCCGCCGTCGCCGGCTCCGGCGTATCTCAGTATCTCTTCCCTATCTACCCGGGGCTCGGGCATCGATATGACCGTAACCCCGCACGGCGCGCCTCCCCCGGTCATCGCCGCGCGATGATGTCCGAAAGATTTTCGGTTATCTTTTCGGCGACGTCCGGCTTGTTCATCGTATAAACGTGGACGTTTCTTATCCCGTTCGCGAACAGGTCGATTATCTGGTCGCAGGCGTAGACGATGCCCGCCTGTTTCATCGCCGCCTCGTCGGGACCGAAACGGTCGACGAGCGAAGCGAACCTCCGGGGAACGAAGCAGCCCGAAAGCTCCCTCGCCCTCCTGACCTGCTTTGCGTTTGTGATGGGCATGATGCCCGGTATGACGGGTACGGTTATCCCCGCCTCCCTCAGGCGGTACAGAAAGCTGTAGAACGCCGAGTTGTCAAAAAACATCTGGGTAGTCAGAAAATCGCAGCCGGCGTCGACCTTCTTTTTAAGATTTGAAATGTCCTCGCGGCTGTCGGATGATTCCGGATGTACTTCTGGATAACACGCTCCGCCTATGCAGAAGCCGCCCGAGCGTCTGAGCTCCGAAACGAGATCGCTCGCGTGGGGAAAATCCCTCTTGACGACGCCGTCGGCGGGCGGGTCTCCCCTCAGCGCCATGACGTTTTCGATCCCGGCGCGGCGC
Organism: Clostridia bacterium; assembly: GCA_017614495.1. Classification (GTDB taxonomy): domain Bacteria; phylum Bacillota; class Clostridia; order Oscillospirales; family CAG-272; genus Colimorpha_A. The sequence goes on along the minus strand of JAGABQ010000141.1, from coordinate 1,126 downwards.
AGCTCGGCGACCCTGTCGCCGTACTCCTCCCTCGAGACGGAAACGCACGTGAGATGGGCGAGGGTAGGCACCCCCGTCCTTTCCCTTATCTTCCGCGCAAGCTCGAGCGTGTAGCGGCGGTTTCCGCCGCCGGCTCCGCACGTCACCGAAATAAACGACGGACCGAGCTCGGCTATCCTTTCGGCGGCGAGGAAAACGTCGGTCATGTCGCACTCCGACCTCGGGGGGAATATCTCGAACGAGACCGACGGCCGTCCGTTTTCAAGCGCTTCGGTAATTTTCATCATTTGATCTCGCTTATATCGTACGGCGTCGTCTGATAGACGAAATAGTTGAGCCAGTTTGAATAAAGCAGATTTGCGCCCGATCTCCAGGTCACGTTCGGCACCTTGGTGTCGTCGTCGTCCGGGTAGTAATTGACGGGCTTTTCCGTCGGGAGCCCGGCCGAGAGATCGCGGCGGTATTCTGTATCGAGGGTAAAGGCGTCGTATTCCGGATGTCCGGTTATGAATATCCTCCTGCCGCCCTCCGTCGAGATCGCGTACACCCCGGCGACCGGCGAGCCCGCGAGTATCTTGAGCTCGGGACACGCCTCGATATCGCGGCGTCTGACCTCGGTATACCTCGAATGCGGAGCGTTGAAAACGTCGTCGAATCCGCGGAAAAGTATCGAACTCCTGCGCTCGACGGTATGCCCGAACACCCCGAAAAGTTTCTTTTCGAGCGGGTATTTTTTGATGCCGTAATGATAGTAAAGCCCCGCCTGCGCGCCCCAGCAGATATGCAGGGTGCTGTGCACGTGGGTCTTTGACCACTCCATTATGCGGCAGAGCTCGTCCCAGTATTCGACCTCCTCAAAGGGGAGCTGCTCGACCGGCGCGCCGGTTATGACGAGACCGTCGAAGTTTTCGTGTTTAACCTCGTCGAAAACCTTGTAGAACGAAAGCAGATGCTGTTCCGGAACGTTTTTAGACTTGTGAGACGCCGTGTGGATGAGCTCGGTCTCGACCTGAAGGGCCGTATTCCCGAGGAGGCGGAGAAGCTGGGTCTCCGTCGCTATCTTGGTCGGCATGAGGTTGAGTATGGCTATCCTCAGGGGACGTATGTCCTGCGACGTCGCGCGGCG
>JAGABQ010000140.1:0-5875 GCA_017614495.1 Clostridia bacterium | reverse complement strand
TCCGTCTGTGGTGCGGCGGGAACGAAGGCAAAGCGTCGCTTGAAGATGACGATCCGGCTTTCGACCCCACGGTCCTCAATCTTATGGGTAAACGGACTCTTGAGCTGGATGATACCTGGCCGTGGCACCGTCAGGAGCCGTACGGAGGCAGTCTGCACAATTACGATGCAAGCTGGGGCGGGCAGAATCCGCAGGTCAACCTGCGGCTGACTTCCACGTTTTTCGGCGAATTCGGCGTTGACTGCTGGCCGAACGTCGAATCCATAAAAAAGTTCCTTCCCGGGGACGAACTTGCGTTCTATGAGAGTTCTGCCGGTGATGGCTTCGGAATTTCACCCGATTCGGTGCTCGCGCATCATACGCCGATGTTCAACAAGGCGGGAGACCTTAACAGGGAGCAGCAGCACGTCGGTCTTTTTACCGACGGGAAATCGCTCGAAAAGTGCGTGACGGGCTCGCAGCTTGCGCAGGTAGTCGGCGTCCGTCATACGCTTGAATTTGCGAGGTGCCGTTTCCCGGTCTGCACGGGCTCGATAATGTACAAACTCAACGATCCGTATCCCGCGGCGTCGTGGTCGACGGTCGACTGGTACGGATCGCAGAAACTTGGCTCGTTCTTTATCTCGGACGCCTTCGCACCGGTTTGTTCGGTCGTTCTGTTCGACTCTCTGAGCCTGTACGGAAAAGACGTATCTCTTCCCGTTTACTTCCTTAACGACAACGGGAGCGAGGCGTCGGAGATAACAGTCTCGGTTTATAACGGGAATCTTGACGAAATACGCTCTGTCGGATTTGACGTTCGGGGTATAAAAGACAAGGTCACCGAAATCGGGCATGTGACTCTGTCGAAGGAGCAGACGGCGACCGCGCCGCTGTTTATCGTCTCGACCGTCAAATCGACGGACGGCGTGAAGATCTCGAGAAACTGGTACTTTGCAAACTATGAGGAAAAGACCGGGTGCCTTTTCGGGCTTCCCGAGTGCCGCCTTGAGCTTTGTCACGGCGACGGTTTCGTTGAGATCGAAAACGTGTCTGAAAAACCGGCGGTCTGCGTCAATTTAGACTGCCCGGAATACTCCGATGTTCTGAGACCGGACGACGGATGCATGTGGATAGATCCCGGAGAGACCGTGAGGGTCCGGACGAATCTTTCGGAGAAAGTTCAAAGCCTGAGCGCGTTCAACCTGGGAAACTGCTGAGGCAGCCCAGAAAAAATGAAAATATCGGACGCGTCGTGCTGCGGTACTGGGTGTCCGGAAAAAAAACACAATGACGGAGGGTTCTTATGAAAAAAATATTTGCTGCGATAATGGCTGCGGTGATGCTGATTTGCGCGTTTGCCGCGTGTTCCGAAAGCGGACCCGGCGACGTTACCGAACCGCTGACACAGCCTGAGACGGACGAAGGAGGAAAGCCGGTCAGCGGTGACAAGGTCATAACGTCGGTTGCCAAACAAGATTACAGGGGCGCATCGTTTACTTTTCTGACGATCGCCGATCAGGAGAGATTTACCGAGGAGATATTCGTAGACGCCGAGGATATACCCGAAGGCGACATTATCAAAACAGGCGTATATCGCAGAAACGATTACGTGAACAACTACCTGAACATCAAGGTCGAGGCGTTTCCGTCGACCGACGCCTATGGCGAGGCGCTCACGCTTATCAACAGCGGCGATACGACGATCGATGTCTACGACCTCTACAAGCATGGTTGTATCAGCGTCCTGACAGCCGGATTCGGAAGAAACTGGATGGATCTTAACATTGATTACAACAAACCGTGGTGGAATAAGTCGGCGTTCAGCAACCTCTCTATAGAAGGAAAACTCTATCTCATGTCGGGGAGCGTTCTCATCACAGAAATTGACGATACGCTCGCAATGGTTTACAACAAATCGGTTTACAACGATTTTCTTCTCGACGAAAATCTTTATGAACTTGTCGACTCAGGCAGCTGGACGCTTGACAAATTTATAGAGATAGTCTCAAAATGCAAGAAAGACGTCAACGGAGACGGCAAATACGAGATCGGCGAGGATGTTCTCGGCTACATTGCGGACAGGCACTCGATGGCGATGAACTGGCCGTTTGCCTGCGGCTTCGTCCGCAGCAAAATCACCAATGGGGAGTACGAGGCGTACGTTCCGGCAGCAAAGATAACCGGCATGCTTGAAAAACTTGCCGAGATGTTCAACTCCGACGCGGCTGATGAAATAGACTCCCTCGATGAAACTCTTGATTATTTCAGAAACGATAAGGCGTTCATTTGCGCGATAATACTGAGGAACCTTGAAACGTTCCGCAATATGGAGTCCAACTACGGCGTTATACCGTATCCAAAGCTCGACGAATCTCAGAAAAAGTACATAACCCACGTCGGCGGTGCTTCTCCCATTATGCTGATACCTATGCAGAACTGCAACGACGATGAAAAGCTCGGGAATATCATGAGCGCGCTCTGCGAGGCGTCGTACAGGATAACGAGGCCTGCATATTACGAAAACGCTCTTCAGCAGAGGGGGACGCGTGATGACGAGTCGATCGCGATTCTCGATTTGATTCTTGAATCGAGAACGTACGACCTCGCTTATATCTCGGCAAAGGGCGTTGCCTGGACTGTCGGCAGTCTCGTCCAGAGCAAATCCAGCGCATTCACCAGGCAGTGGTCAAAAACGGGCGACAGAATAATCGCGAATATCCAGGAAATGATCGATGACATCCTGGAAAACAACATGTAAAACATGGCAGAAAAATACATCATCGGCATCGATATAGGCACACAGGGGACAAAAACCGTTTTATACGACGTTGCCGGGAAAAGCGTCGATTCGGCATTTGAGGCATCGAATCTAATTTACCCTCAAAACGGCGCTGTCGAACAGGATCCCGATGAGATCTACGGATCTGTCCTCAGGACGGTTAAAAGCGTTATCGAAAAAACGCGCGTTGATCCGTCGGATATTGAAGCCGTCGGGATGGACGGGCAAATGGCGGGGATGCTCGGTGTCGACCGCGATCTTAATCCGACCACCCCCCTTGATTCCTGGCTGGACAGACGGTGTGAGCCTTATATTGACCTTGTAAAAAATGAAGCCGAAGAAAAAGTTATATCTCTGACGGGATGTCCGGTCACTTACGCACACGGACCGAAGATACTCAGATGGAAAAGCGAGTATTCCGACGTGTACGGCAGGACAGACAAGTACGTCGAGCCCGTGACGTACGCCGTTCTGCGTTTGTGCGGAAAAAAAGCGGATGAGGCGTATATTGACTATACGAATCTCCATTTTTCCGGTTTTGCAGACAATGAAAAGCTGGAATGGTCGGATGAACTTCTCGGGCTTTTCGGCGTTGAAAAGTCAAAAATGCCTGAGATCGTTGAGCCATACCGCATTATAGGAATGGTAACGGAAGAAGCCGCGCGTCAGTGCCTGCTCAGCCCCGGAACGCCCGTCGTGGCTGGATGCGGGGATCAGGCTGCGACCTCGCTCGGTGCGGGTGTGGTTCTGCCCGGAGAATGCTTTGACGGCGCCGGGACGGCGTCCGTGTTTTCAGTGTGCACAACCGAATACAAGCCGGACGTCTGCAAAAAAACGCTTCTGTTCCCGCACCACGTGCTCCCGGGACTGTATCAGCCGATGGCTTACATTTCCGGCGGAGGATTGTGCCTGAAATGGTTCAGGGACAGCGTACTCGACGGCAGATGCAGTTATCGGGAACTTGAAGAAGAGGCGGACAAAATACCGCCGGGCAGCGACGGACTGTTCTTTATACCGCATTTCAACGGGAGGACGTGCCCGAACGATCCAAAGGTAAGGGGAATGTTCTGGGGACTTGGCTTCACCCACGGGAAGGGCGCGATATTCAAGTCGATCATGGAGTCGATAGCCTACGAATACAGGATGTACGCGGATATCCTCGGAATCGGAGATATAGGCGCCGTTATCGGTACCGGCGGCGGCTCGGCGAGCCCGTGCTTCAACAGGATAAAAGCTGACGTTCTGGGCACCGAATACCGCGTGACTACGAGGAGCGACACGGCGACTTTCGGCTCTGCGCTGCTCGCGGGCTATGGGGTAGGCATATACGGCGATCTCGTTTCGACAGCGAAGCGCCTGACTTCGGTCGGCGCCGTATATGAGCAGAATGAAAAGAAACACGCGATCTACGTTCCATATGCCGAAAAATACGCGGATCTGCTTGAAAAGTGCGGGATTCTGGCATGAGCATGGCAGTAATCCGCACCGTTAACGGCGATCTTTCACCGGATTCCTTTGATTTGTTTCACTGTCACGAACACATATGGATAGATGGGAGTTTTCTCGGCCCCGAATCGCCGGTCAGACCTATCGACGATTTTGAGAAGTCGCTGTCCGAACTTAAACTGCTGAAAAAGGGGACGCTTCTCGTCGACTGCCAGCCGCTGAACGTCGGAGGAGATTTCGGTTGCTTCAGGAAACTTTCGGCGGAGTCCGGGATCGGAATCGTAGCTTCCACGGGATTTCACAAGCTGTGTTTCTATCGCGATGACAGCCGGGTCCTGAAGGCGAGGGAATACGACCTTCGGAGAAGCTTTTTCCGTCAGGCCGGGAGATGCGGGATAATAAAGACCGCTGTCGAAAAAGAGGGAATAACCGGCAGGTACGAAGTCCTCCACACCGCGGCTGCGAGGACGGCGTCAGAAACGGGGCTGAAGGTCATCGTCCACACCGACCCGGGATCGGACGCGCTCGGTCTGCTCGATTTCTACGCGCGGCTCGGGGTAGAAGAATCCTGCGTGATCCTCTGTCACCTTGACAGGACGGAGCCCGATATCGGGATCCATATTGAGGCGGCGCGCCGCGGCGCCTTCCTCGAATACGACACCATAGCGAGACCGAAATATCATACCGACGAGGACGAGATCGGAATCATCGGCAGGGTCTGCGGCGCGGGATACGAAAAAAACGTCCTGCTCGGCCTCGACACGACGAGAGAGAGACTCCGCAGCTACTGCGAAAACACGGCCGTCGGTCTCGATTATCTCGAAAATAATTTCATCAAAAAGTTGCGCGGGCACGGATTTGATGAAAAAACGGTTGAACTCATGATCCGTGACAACCCGCGCAAAGCGATATCATTTGTACCCAAGGAGATAAAAAAATGATTGTTTTACCTGAAAAAGCGACGACACCCACTATGTATTTCATAGGTGTCACCACCACCAAATCGTCGATTATGAAGCTGTTTCCGTACTGGATGGAAATACTCGGCGTCGACGCAGTCATAAAGGGGATCGATCTTCCGATCCACGCTGACCCCGCGGATTACAGGGCAGTCGTAGACTTTATCAAAAACGATCCGCTTTCGATGGGAGCGCTCGTGACGACCCACAAGATCGACATTTACAACGCGGCGAGCGACATGTTCGAGTATCTCGATCCGTACGCCCGCATGTTCGGTGAAATGTCTTCCATTTCGAAGAAGGACGGTCGGCTCGAGGGATACGCGAAGGATCCCATAACGAGCGGCCTCGCGCTCGACGCCTTCCTTCCGGAAAACTGGTGGGACAACGGCGGAGACGTGTTCATCCTCGGCGCCGGCGGCAGCGCGATTTCTGTCGGCTCGTACATCCTGAAAAAGGATAAACTCCCGCGCCGTCTCGTGGTCTCCAACCGTTCGCTTCCGCGTCTCGAGAATATCGAAAAAATGTTCCGCGAAATCCGCCCGGAGGCGAACATGGAGTTCGTCCTCGCGCCGGACGCCAGGGACAACGACAGAGTGCTCGCGTCTCTCCATCCCAATTCCCTTGTGATAAACGCGACCGGCCTCGGCAAGGACCGCCCCGGCTCTCCGCTGTCCGACGGCTGCGTGTTCCCGTATAACAGTCTTGT
>JAGABQ010000139.1:0-4335 GCA_017614495.1 Clostridia bacterium | reverse complement strand
CATCGGGAAAATCAACGAAGAAGACCTTAAAAACGCCATTCTCGCGGGATACGTTTCCGGCATCGGCGATAAATATTCCGATTTTCTGACCGCCGAGGAATACTCCTCGTACGTTGCCGAGCAATCCGGCAGCAAGGTCGGAATCGGGATAAACGTTATATTCGACAGCAGCAACCTCACGATCGAGATACTCGACGTCACCGAGGGCGGACCCGCCGACAAAGCGGGCGTCCTTCCTGGGGATTTCGTCGTCGCCGTCAACGGCGAGAACGTTTCGGTGCTCGGCTATTACGGGACCGTAAACGCGATGCGCGGGCAGCCGGGCGAGGAGGTGACCGTCACGTTTGCGCGCGGCGAATCCACTTACGAGAAAACCCTGGCACGGGAAGCAGTCGCCGTCAGGACCGTCTCGTATCACGCCCTCACGACAGAGCCGGATATCGGCTTTGTACGGCTGACCGAGTTCAACGGCACGACACCCGATCAGTTTGCCGAGGCGCTTGACAGTTTGAAGGCCTCGGGATGCAAGGGACTTGTCATCGATCTCCGCAACAACGGAGGAGGCGAGCTGACGAGCATCCTCCGCGTCCTCGATACCATCCTCCCCGAGGGGCCTATCGTCCATATTTACATGGCGAACGGCAGGGAGGAGCATTACACGTCCGAAAGCAGCTTCGTTGACATGCCGATCTGCGTCCTTGTTAACGGCAGAACGGCGTCGGCGGCGGAGCTCTTCGCCTCCGCGGTGGCGGACTACGCCTCGGAAGGGAAGATAAAAGCGGCGACGGTCGGTACGACGACCTACGGAAAGGGAGTCCTTCAGACCTACTTCACGCTCGGCAACGGCTCGGCTTTCAAGATATCGGTCGGGAGATACGACCCGCCGTATTCTCAGAACTATGACGGCGTGGGCGTAGTGCCTTCGATAGTCTCTGAACTTTCGGAGGAACAGGAGTCGCTCGGAGTTTACCGGCTCACGGACGACAACGACGATCAGCTCGCGGCGGCAGTCCGCTGGCTCAAGGAAAATATCTGACAGATCGGATTCCGCCGGGGCAACGGCGGATTTTCCGATATCAGGCGAAATGCGGTTTTTCCGCGGAAAAGGTTAAAGGCATAAAATGGCTGAAAAAAAAGAAATCGTCGTGACCGAGGACGGTCTCAGAAAACTTCACGAAGAAATTGACGACCGCCGCTCCGCAAAGCGTCGCGAGATAGTTGAGGCGATACGCGCAGCGCTTTCTTTCGGGGACATCTCGGAAAACAGCGAATACGACGAGGCAAAGGACGAACAGGCGAAAAACGAGGCGCGTATCGCGGAGCTTGAGGAAATACTGAAAAACGTCCGCGTCGTGCCGACGTCCGAGATATCTACCGAGACGGTCGGTATAGGTACCGCCGTCAAGGTCTTTGACGAAGAGTTTGAAGAGGAAATCGAATATCAGATCGTCGGCTCTAACGAGGCGAACCCGATAGTCAACAAAATATCCGACCGCTCCCCGATAGGGAAAGCCCTGCTCGGTAGGTCGGTTGGCGACGTCGCGCTTGTCTCGGCGCCCGCCGGCACGCTCAGACTGAAAATCATTTCGATAAGGCTCGCGTGACATGGCGATATGGCTTCACGCCGGCAACGGCAGGACTGTGGCGGTCCGCAGGATAGTCGGCATTTTTGACATGGACACGGCGACTGTCTCCGACGTCACGAAAAACTATCTGCGCAAGGCGGAGTCCGAGGGAAAGACGGAACTGATCGTCGAGGAGCTCCCCAAGAGCTTCATCGTCACGACCGACGGAATGAATTATTACTCGCAGATCTCGACCTCCTCGCTCACGGGGAGAGCGGAGATCGCGGAATGGAGAAAAACGAATGGATAACGAAAACAGGTCCGGAGAGATCACGGCTCAGGACGAGGGGCAGCTCATAAAAATCAGACGCGAAAAACTCAGCGCGCTCCGCGCAGAGGGACGCGATCCCTTTGAGATCACCAAATATGACAGGACGCACGAAAGCTCCGAAATAAAGAGCGGCTTTGACGCGCTTGAAGGCAAGGAAGTCAGCGTGGCCGGCAGGATGATGTCAAAGCGCATCATGGGAAAGGCGTCTTTCTGCAACGTTCAGGACGGCGAGGGCTCGATTCAGTGCTACGTCGCGCGCGACTGCGTAGGCGAGGCATCATACGCCGATTTCAAAAAAATGGACATCGGCGACATAATCGGCGTCAGGGGCGAGGTGTTTAAGACGAAAACCGGCGAGATCTCCGTCCACGCGTCGGAGCTCACGCTCCTTTCAAAGAGCCTTGCGATCCTCCCCGAAAAATATCACGGCCTGACCAACACCGATCTCAGATACAGGCAGAGATACGTCGACCTGATCGTCAATCCCGAGGTGAGGGACACGTTTGTAAGGAGGTCGCTCATTCTCCGCGAGATACGCGCGTATCTTGACGGCAAGGGCTTCCTCGAGGTTGACACTCCCATACTGACGCCTTTTGAGATAGGCGCCACCGCTCGCCCGTTCAAGACGCATCACAACACCCTCGACATGGACATGTACCTGCGCATAGAGACCGAACTTTATCTCAAACGGCTCATAGTCGGCGGCTTTGAAAAGGTCTACGAGGTCGGGAGAATTTTCCGTAACGAGGGGATGGACACAAAGCACAATCCCGAGTTCACGTCGATAGAACTTTATCAGGCGTACACGGATTACAAAGGCATGATGGATCTCGTTATCGAGCTCTATACCATGCTCGCCGAGAAGATCTGCGGCTCAAAGATCATAACGTATCAGGGCCGCGAGATCGACATGGGCAGCTGGGAAAAGCTCACCATGGCGGAATCTGTAAAGAAATACGCGGGAGTTGACTATTACTCCTGGGAGACTGACGCTGACGCCCGCGCGGCCGCCGCGGAAAAGAAGGTACCCGTCCCGTCGGACGCGACAAAGGGGACCGTCCTTGCCGAGCTCTTTGACGCGTTCGTCGAGGAAAAACTTATCCAGCCGACGATTATTTACGATTATCCCGTCGAGATATCGCCGCTAGCCAAGAAAAAGTCGTCCGATCCCGCGTTCACCGAACGGTTTGAGTATTTCATAAACGCAACGGAGTTCGGCAACGCGTTTTCGGAGCTGAACGACCCCGAAGATCAGAAAGAGCGCTTTGAAAAGCAGGTCGCCGCGAAAAAGAAAGAAGATCCGAACACAACTGCTCAGGTGGACTACGACTACGTAAACGCGCTTGAATACGGTCTCGCGCCGACCGGTGGTCTCGGCTTCGGCGTCGACCGTCTGGTCATGCTCCTAACCGACAGCCCTTCGATACGCGACGTGCTCCTGTTTCCGACAATGAAACCTTTGAAGACCGAAGAGAAGCTTGCGACGGGTGAAATTGCCCCTGAGTATGCTCCTGCTGAGGTCAACGAAGCAGTCCCCGAAGCTCCTGTGCAGGAAGAAAAAATCGACTTCTCCAACGTCGTGATCGAGCCGCTTTTCGAGGATAAAGTCGATTTTGATACCTTCTCCAAGTCTGATTTCCGAGCTGTAAAAGTGCTCGAATGCGAGGCTGTTCCGAAGTCCAAAAAGCTCTTAAAATTCACGCTGGATGACGGTTCTGACGAGAAACGGACGATTTTGAGCGGTATTCACGCATATTACGAGCCGGAGCAGTTGATTGGAAAGACCTGTATCGCCATCACGAATCTGCCCCCGCGCAAGATGATGGGCATTGATTCCTGCGGTATGCTTCTGAGTGCCGTTCATAAGGAAGGCGAGGAAGAAAAACTCCATCTTCTGATGGTCGATCCTCACATTCCGGCTGGCGCGAAGCTGTATTGATTTGAAGCCTGCTTTGGGCCCAAATCACCAAAAAGGTCTCCAAAAATCACCTTTGGCTCTCCGAATCGGAAGCCGAAAATGTGCAATTCTTCATTGAATGGCATATACCGTCGCTAATCTGCAAGAGACTCACTATCAAACGGTAGTGGGTCTCTATTTTTGTATCCGGCTTTTTATGGCCGAACCTGCTGTACATATTCTTTCTGATTGCCCGCTGAGTAAAATCGGCGGGCTTTTTTTGTTTCTGGAGGTGCGCGGAATGAGCTCGAAAAAATTTTTTGATTTTTTTCAAAATTCGATGTCGTTTTTTGGGCCTCGATGTTGCGGTAAGGGGGTGAGAGGAAAAATTCCTACTCACTGCTACTTGACAACTGAATACACATTCATCAGGTACGTTCCTGAGCGGGGGCGAAAGTCCCAGCCGAATGAAGGTGCGCCAAGACCCTCCTGCCCATCCGGGTTATAACGGAAAGCAAGGTGGCGAGCGTTTCCGAACCATT
>JAGABQ010000138.1:0-5096 GCA_017614495.1 Clostridia bacterium | reverse complement strand
CTTATGGACATAAGACCGCCGCCGACTGTTTTGCGGCGGTAAGGAGAAACGAACATTTCTCAAATAGCAATTATACCACGGCAATTGGTGAATGTCAAGCGGTTTTTTTACTTTTCGTTCATTTCTTCGTTTATTTCTTCATTCGCTTTTTTTGCCGCCCCGCGCGCGGCCGCCCGGTCTTTCATTTTTGCGGAGACCGGGGATAAAAACCGCAGCCCCGCCGGGCGGGGCTGCGTGTGTTCGTATCTTTTTCCGGCAGGGTCTGACGGGCGTCAGAATACGCCGTGGATGACCTCGTTCCTTTCGGCTGACTCAAATGACGTCTCCATTATCTTCATCACGCGGCGGAGCTGCGGATGGGTGATGAGCTGCGGCTCGAGACCGTCAATCGCCCGGCAGACGTTGCGGTAGAAATCGTGAACGTCGGACTCCGGCATCGGGATAACGAGATTCTCAATGGTCTCCTTCGTCCTCGGGGCCATAGTCTTTGTTATGCCCGTCTGGGCCCTGATGGGCGTCGCGTCGTGCTCCTCTTCGAGCCGCATGACGGTCACTTCCATCGGATCGTTCCATTCCCTTATAACGGCCGTACCGTTTTCGCCCCTCACGTAGAACCTCGGGAGGGTTATGTAGTTGCAGGTGCCGACCTCGACGGTGTAGACGACGCCGCTCTCAAAGGTCATGACAATGTGACAGCCGTCGTCGACTTCCTTGTTCCTGATGTGGTCCATGCGGGCGTAGATCGAGGTCACGTTCCCGGGAAAGGTGAAGAGCGCCTGATCTATCAGATGAACGCCCCAGTCGAGCACCATGCCGCCGCCGTGCGCCTTTTCCTGGCGCCAGTCGCCGGGGATGCCGCGGCTGCCGTGCACTCTCGATTCGACGGAAATGATATTTCCGATGGTGCCGTCCTTTACGAGGTCCTTGATCGCGAGGATGTCGGTGTCCCAGCGCCTGTTCTGGTGGACCGTGAAGAGCGAGCCCGTCCTCTCGGACGCGGCGACCATCTCGTCGAGCTCCTCCGAGTTGAGGGCCACGGGCTTTTCGCATATTACCGCCTTGCCGTGCTCGAGGGCCTTTATCGTGATGTCTTTGTGACAGTCGTTCGGGACGGCTATCGTGACGAGATCGACCTCCGGGTCGTTCAGGACCGCTTCAAGCGAGGGGTAGGCGATCTCGCCGGGAGAAAGGGGACGGACGTTGTACTGATCGGGATTTATATCGTATACGCCGCGGAGATTGACTACGTCGCTCTGCCTTGCCATTATTGCGTGCCAGCCGCCCATGCCGCCGTAACCGATTATCGCGAGATTTTTCTTTTTCATGTCAGGAACCGCTCCTATGGGAATATGATTGAAAACGCCGTTTCCTTTCAGGCCCAGCTCATCGAGCCGGGCTTGGGCTCGTCGATTATGACGCCGCGGAGGAAATCGATGGCTTTTTTAAGCCCCTCGTCGAGGGACATGAGACTGTCCTCGTGCTCTATCGACATGACCTTGTCGTAGCCGACGAGGCGGAGAGCCGAGACCATATCGCGCCAGTAGCTTTCGGAATTGCCGTAGCCGCAGGAGCGGAATATCCACGAGCGGTGGAGCTCGTCGCCGTAATGCTTGGTGTCGAGCACGCCGAACTTCGCGGTGTTGTATTTGTCGATTTTAGTGTCTTTCGCGTGGAAATGGTATATCGAATCGCCGAGCTCGCGGATGGCGGCTACCGGCTCGATGCCCTGCCAGATGAGGTGGGACGGGTCGAAATTGACGCCTATGACCTTGCCGATCTCCTTTCTGATGCGGAGCGCCGTCTCGGGGTTGTAAACGCAGAAGCCGGGGTGCATCTCAAAGGCGATCTTTGTCACTCCGTGGGCGAGGGCGAAGTCCGACGCCTCGCGCCAGTAGGGAAGGAGCACGTCGTTCCACTGCCAGTCGAGGATGGTGAGGAAATCGTCCGGCCACGGGCAGGTCACCCAGTTCGGATATTTCGAGCCCTCGCTGTCTCCGGGACAGCCGGAGAAGCCGACGACGGTGTCTATTTCGAGCATCTCGGCGAGCAGGACCGCCTGTCTGAAATCGTGATCGAAGGATTTTGCGATCTCTTTGTCGGGATGGACGGGGTTGCCGTGCACCGAGAGGGCGCAGATGTCGATATCGTAGGTGTTGAAGGTCTCGCGGAATTTGTAGAACTCGGTCTTGTCCGACAGAAGGACGTCGGGGTCGCACTGGTTTTTGCCGGGATATCCGCCGGCTCCGATCTCGACCGTGTCGATGCCGAACTTTTTCATGACGTCGAGCGTCTCGGCGAGCGTCTTGTCACCGTAAAGGTTTGCAAATACTGATAGTTTCATGTCGTCTCTCCGTTATCTTTTTCGTTGATTTCGTTGTTATTATCGATTTCGTCCGTGATCTCGGTCACGTCGTTTTCGCCTTCGCTCACGGTCTCTTCGGGGAGGGGCTCTTCGGGCTCAGCGGGGGTTTCGTCCGTGGTCCCTCTTCTCCTGCCGAGCGCGTACAGCGCCGCGCCCACGCCTGCTATCGCGAGAGTGAGCTCATGCGGGCGCACCGCGAAGACAAGCATACCGGGCGCGACGTCCGCGCCGAGCTGCGAAATCAGGTTGGAGACCGCCGTCACCGTCGCGTCGATGACGAGGGACAGCGATACGCTGCCGATCGTGACGAGCACGGCCCGGGTGGTGAAGAAATAACTCTTCGTGCACTCGGACAGGCGCATTTTCATCTCCGCCGTTATATAGAGCATTATGCCTATCGGGATGAACTGGCATACCACCTTTATCGGGTCGTTTATCGCCCTGGCCGTCGAAAGATAGTGATAAAGCGTCACGAATATGCCCCAGAGCGGGGGGAAGGGCGCGCAGACGCGTATGATCGCCGCGTCCTGATTTTTAAGGATGCAGACCGAGGCGAAATACACCGCCGCGGGGACGGACAGGACGAGCGCAAGCAGCGCGACGACCGTGTTCCCGCCGTCTGACGATTTCAGCACCGTGAGGACGGAGGCGGCTATGATGAAGCACGACGTAAGAGCCGCGGCCTCCGAGCCGCGCCGAGATGTGTCCGTCAGGAAATCGCCTGCCTCGGCGTTCCCCCTGCCGCTGAAAAACGCGGGGAGGAGGGATATTATCACGCATACTATGCAGGAGGCGACGGCAAATCCCGAGAGTATCCCCCGGCCGAAGACGCCGGGCGACACGTCATAGTCCAGCCGCCAGGTGAGCGACCACAGGACGACGTTGACGCCGGCCGCCGCCATCAGCGCAGCGAACCATATTTTCCTGTTTTTTTCCGAAACTTTCATTTATTGCCTCCGTGGTCAGTTCTGGTGCCTGACAGAGACGTATTCGTCGTAATATCTGTAGGACGGGCAGCCGCGGCGGGAGAATATCGCCGAGTTCATCTCGTCCTCGTCGAGCCCGGCGTGGCACACGTCGTCCTCGTATTCTTCGTCGTAAAAATAGTACATGCAGGTCTCGCAGTCGCCGAAACGCCGCACGTCCCCGTCTTTTTTCTTATCTTTCTTATCTTTACTGTCCGACATCCGATTCATAAGAAACGAGCTTGTCCCCGACGTAATTCAGTTTGAGCAGAAACGGCGGGACATCCTTTTTCAGATAATCGAGAAAGATCCTGTCACCCTCCCAGAGGGCGAGCGATCCGATCTCGTCCTTCGGTATCCAGCGGAGCACCCCTTCGTCGCATTCCGACACGTCAGTGCGGTCCGTCTCAGCCGTAAACAGGAACATGAGCTCGGAGGGCGCGGTGTCGGGGACGAAGGTCACGACCCCGCGGAAACGCGGCCGGTCTATCTCGAGCCCGGTCTCCTCGAGGATCTCGCGCTTCACACATTCAACGGGGGATTCGCCGTCGTTGACGTGCCCGCCGACGCCGATCCACTTGCCGTCGTTGACGTCTTTTCCGCCGTCCTTGTGCTTACAGCGGTGGAGCATGAGATATTTTCCGCCGTTCTCTATGTAGCAGAGGGTGGTGCAGATCATTTTTCCTTCCACGGGTGGAGGAGGTTTATCTCATCCGTGACTTTGAGCCCGAACGACCTCGCGAACTCGCAGGTGCGGTCGATATAATCGCGGTTGAACATCTCCGGCTGATGAGCGTCGACCCCCACGACGAGGGTGTTGCCGACCCTGCCGGCTATCCTGAAAAATCTTTCGGACGGATAATGTCTGTTCGTGACGTAGCCGAGGAGATTGACCTCGAGCGGTATGTCGAGGTCGCGCGCCGTCTCGCAGAGGCACGACATCTCGGCGTCGTATTCGTCATCGCCGATCCCGTCGGCGTGGTACATATCCGGGTGCGCGAGATAGCTGAAGCATCCCGTTTCGAGGCCTTCGGACACCGTTCTTACGTACGAACGGAGAGTGTGGATCGGCTTTCCGAATCCCACGAACTCGTAGGTCAGCCCGTCGGGGTAGGGGAGACAGTGCTGTCCCATTATCATATAGTCGACGTCAAAGTCACGGCAGATGCCGTAGAGGCCGTCGAAAATATGGGGGAGATATTCCGCCTCGAAGCCGCAGAGGACCTTGAGCCTGCCTGAATACTCCTCGCCGACCTTTCTGACTGCGTCGACGTAGCCCGGGACCTCCCAGACCTTCATCCTCATGCCGGAGATGCCTCCGTCGCCGTTTTCGAGGACCTGGGGAGAGTGATCGGCGAATCCGAGTATGCTGATACCCGCTTTCAGCGCGGCCTCGGCCATTTCCTTTTCGGTTCCCTGGGCGTGTCCGCAGCGCGGCGTGTGAGTGTGATAATTAGCGTAATACATATACGTGCCGTCCGTTTTTAAATCAACCGATATTATACCGCAACCCGGAAAGAAAGTCAACCGGAAAATACGTTCCGGCTGACCCTGACAACATGTGTTTTTATGCTCCGTCTGCGGCTGATCCCACGCCGAGAAATCTCATCAGCGCGCCGCGGTACAGCCCCTCGCGCCGTGATTCTCCGACGCCGAGGCCGTCGAGGATCTCCCCGTCCGATCTTATGAGCCCGGCGGCGTATTCACGCTGGTAGTCGCCGGCCGGGGAGTCCGTGCCGAACATCACATGGCCGTCTACGTCGTATATG
>JAGABQ010000137.1:0-8117 GCA_017614495.1 Clostridia bacterium | reverse complement strand
CTTGTCCCGCGTATTCCCCGCGGTCCACGACACGGATCTCCTGCGACAGGACCTTGCCCAAAGTTTCGGCCAGCAGTTCCGCCGCCTTATTTTCCGAATCCAGCGTCAAGCCGTCCCGCACCACCACCGTGTCCCCGGTGAGTTCCATCGCGGACAGTCCCGCACCCAGCAGCAGCGCCGCCCAAAGGAGAAGAACCTTTCGCATCCTCGATCCCCCGTGTTTTGATCTCATGTTCCGGGAATGCCGACCGACGGCTTCGTCTTTGCCGGATTCCCCGGATCAAAGCCGTCGGAGATCGAAAAATCGCTCGAGCCGCTGATAAACGAGCGGCGCACGGCGATACTTTACGAGGCGCCCCACCGGCTCAAAAAGACACTTGAAATTATGTCAAGCGTGCTCGGCGGCGAAAGGAAGATTGCCCTTTGCCGCGAACTGACAAAGCTCAACGAAGAGGTGATACGCGGGACGCTCTCCGAGATACGTCTCAGATACGATTCGCAGGAGCCCCGCGGAGAGTACGTTATCGTTCTCGGCGGCGCCGAGGATGAGGACGGCGCTTTCTGGGAAAACATGTCGGTGGAGGAGCACGTCGGATATTACGCGTCGCGCCTCGGGCTCGACAGGATGTCGGCCGTCAAGGCCGTCGCCAGGGACCGCGGCGTCCCCAAAAACGAGATATACAAGGAGCTCATAAAATGACGTATATCGTCTCCCTTGTTCTCGGGATACTCACCGCCCTGCCGATGGTGTTCGACTGGCTGTTCGCGCTGCCGTGGCTTGCGCTCCCGGCGTGGCTCCTGCTGGTCCTGAGGTGCAGACATCCGTACAGGCACGGGCTCGTCTGGTCGGTCGGATACTTTTTCGTCGTGTTCAGCTGGCTTATCGAGCTGTATCCGATGGATTTTGCCGGATTTTCAAACGGCATGAGCGTCCTGATCATTTTCCTCGGGATAACGGTCCTGACGCTCAGCCAGAGCGTTTTCGCCGCGTTTCTGCCGGTCATTTACAAAAAGGGATACGCGTTTCTGCCGGCTCCCCTCTCGGCCGTGCTCGCCGGTGCCGTCTGGTGCGTTATCGAATGGGGACAGACTCTTTTCTGGTTCATGGTCCCGTGGGGACGGCTGGCTCTGACTCAGACGCTCTTTCTCCCCACGATACAGTCCGCTTCCCTGCTCGGCTCGTATTTCGTCGCCTTCATCATGATGTGCTGGGCGGGACTGATCGCCGCGGCGCTCGAAAAATCCCTCGGCGGTGACAAGCCGCTGAAATTCGACAAAAGCGGATTACGCCCCGTCTATGCCCTTGTCGCGCTTATAATTTTCGCCGCGAACGTCGTTTTCGGCACGGTTAAGCTCTGCCTCCCCGAAAAAAGCGGGGCTGACGGGACGGATACGGGCGTGACGGCCGCCGCCGTCCAGGGGAACATTTCCTCCGTCGACAAATGGGCTGACGACTCGCTGTCGAGGTCTCTCAAAATATATTCGGATCTCACGAAAGAGGCGGCCGGTGACGGCGCGCGGCTCGTCGTGTGGCCGGAATCGGTGATAACCGTTTCGCTCAACAGATACGCGTACGTATCGTCGTCAATATCCGCGCTTGCCGCGGAAACGGGATGCGACATAGCGGTCGGCGCCTTCTTCACCGAAGGAGAAGGCGACGATTCGGTCGACTATAACGCCGTATATTATTATCATCCCGACGGGACGGTATCGGAGAACGTGTATTTCAAGAGACATCTCGTTCCGTTCGGCGAGTACGTCCCTATGAGATCTTTCATAATGAAGATATTCCCGTTCCTCGACGAGATCAACATGTTCAGCTCTGACATAGGCCGCGGATCGTCTTCCGCTCTGTTTGAAGACGGGCGCGGGACGGTCGGCTCGCTCATCTGCTTTGATTCGATATACGCCGACCTTGCCAGGAGCACGGCGGCCGACGGGGCGGAACTGATCCTTCTCTCGACGAACGACTCGTGGTACAAGGATTCGACCGCAGTATATCAGCACAACAGACACGCCGCGCTGAGGGCGGTCGAAACGGGAAAATATATAGTACGCGCGGCAAACACCGGCGTCTCGTCGGTCATAGACCCGAACGGCTCGATAAAAGAATCGCTCGGACCGCTCCTGACCGGATACGTCACGTCGGACGTCAGATACGTCGAAGGCAAAACGCTCTACACATGCGTCGGTGACGTCATCGTCTGGCTTTCCGCCGGATACGCCGCCGCGGTCATTGCCGTCGGAATAATAAAACGTTTAAGAAAAAGAAAAGAGGAAAAATCATGAACGTAAGAGACTATTACGCCGGAGAAAATGAAAAACCGCTCGACAGGATGCCCGCCGACGGGGGATTCGCGGGTATATTCCGCAAGATCGTGTGTATAGGAGACAGCCTCTCGTCAGGCGAGTTCGAAGCCGCTGACAAGGACGGAAACCGCAGTTATCACGACAAATTCGAGTATTCGTGGGGACAGTATCTCGGCCGTCTCGTCGGCTCGCAGGTTTACAATTATTCCCGCGGCGGAATGACGACCTTCGAATACTGCAGATCCTTCGCCGAGGCGCAGGGTTTCTGGAATCCCGAGATCAAGGCGGACTGTTATATCATCGCGCTCGGCGTGAACGATCTCTGCGGCTGGGACTACACCGTCGGTGACATAGACGATATGAGGACCGACGACTGGCAGAACAACCCCGACACCTTCGCCGGATGGTACGGCAGGATCATTTCCCGCTATCGCGAGATAAGCCCCGACGCCCATTTCTTCCATATAACCATGCCGAGGCACGGAAACGACGAATTCTTCAACACCCGCGCGGCGGCCCAGGCGGAGCTCCTTCGCAAAATCCCCGGGAAGTTCACGCACAATCACGTGATAGACCTCAACAGGTACGCCCCTGTCTATGACGCCGAATTCATGAAAAACTTTTTCCTGTACGGGCACATGAACCCCGCGGGATACCTCCTCACGTCCCGGATGGTCGCGTCGTATATCGATTATATTATCCGTCACGATCCCGTTCTTTTCGCGCAGGCGGGGATGCTCAACACTCCTTATTACAATTATGACATGGACCGGGCAGATTGACAAACAAACGGTTTTATGATAATATTGTCCCGGGACAAAAACCGGAACACCGGAGGAAGAATGAAAATAATCGTTAACGGCTGCGGAAAGATAGGCAGCACGATTGTAAAGGCGCTGACGATAGAAGGCCACGACGTCGTCGTGGTCGATATCGACCCGGCGAGAATCAACGAAATAACCGCGACTTACGACGTTATAGGCATAGTCGGCAACGGCGGGAGCCCGGATATTCTGAGCGAATGCGGAGCCGGAGGATGCGACGTCTTCATTTCCGTCGTGAACTCCGACGAAACAAACATGCTCGCCTGCTTCTTCGCCCGCAGACTCGGCGCAAAAAACACCGTTGCCCGCGTGCGCGACACGGAATTCAGCGACGAGGAAAAGAGCTTTTTCAGAAAAGAGCTCGGGCTTTCGCTCATTATAAATCCGGACCTGCTCACGGCCCGCGAGATTCACGACCTCCTGCGCTTCCCTTCCGCCGTGAAAGTTGAGAGATTTTCAAACGGAATGGAAATGGCCGAGCTTGTCCTGAGAGACGGCTCGCTTTTGGCGGGAATGTCTCTTGTCAGAATACGTGAAAAATATCCGGCGCGTATCCTTGTCTGCTGTGTTCTGCGAAACGATAAAGTCTTCATCCCCGACGGCAGTTTCGTCCTCGAAACCGGAGACAGGATAGGCATCACCGGCTCGGTAAACGAGCTGGGCAAATTCATGAGACTCGTCAGCGCAAACCACAAAAAGGCGCGCGACATAATGATCCTCGGCGGCTCCCGCACGGCGACGTATCTCGCCTCGCTCATCATAAACGGCGGCAACACCGTCCGCATAGTCGAGCGGAGCCGCCAGGTATGCGAAGCGCTCTGCGAAAAGCTCCCGAAGGCGATCGTCATAAACGCCGACGGAACGGATCACGACGTACTTATCGAGGAGGGCCTCGGCACGGTCGACGCCTTCGTGTCGCTCACCGGGCTCGACGAGCAGAACATCCTCTCGGCGGTCCACGCGTCGTCGGTCTCCGGAGCCAAGTCAGTGGCCAAGGTCAACTCCGAATCTCTCGCAAAAATGGCGGATCAGATAGGGCTCGACACCGCGGTATCGCCGAAGAACGCCGTCTCTGACGTCGTCGTCAGATACGTGCGCGCTCTTAACGAATCCGTTGGCTCGGATTTCGAAACTCTCTACCGCATCTTCGACGGGAAGGTCGAGGCCATTGAATTCCGCGCGAAAAACGACTGCAGGATACTGAAAACCCCTCTCAAATCACTTAAAACCAGAGAAAACACGCTCGTCGCCGGGATCATTCACGAAGGCAAGGTCATAATCCCCGGCGGCGCGGACAGCGTTTCCGCAGGAGACCGGGTTATAGTTATCGCCGCGGGTCAGCGAATTGACACCCTCGACGACATTCTCGGCTGACGGGAGAGGACGGCGCGTATGAACAAGCGTTCAGTAATAAATCTGCTCGGAAAGATCGTCCTTATCCTCGCGGCGGCCCTGCTGCTTCCGGCGCTCGTGTCGCTCATATACGGCGAGGGAAGAGTTGCGCTCGTGTTCCTCCTGACCGCGGTCGGTTCGGCCGTGCTCGGCCTTGCCTCCGTCCTGCCGACCGGCGGGATAAAAATGGGCGAAAAGCACATTTTTGCCCGCGAAGGGTTTATGATTGTCGGCCTCGCGTGGGTGGTTCTGACCCTGATCGGGGCCCTGCCTTTTGTCATCACGGGAGAGCTGCCGAGCTATATCGACGCGATTTTTGAAACGGCGAGCGGATTTTCGACGACAGGCGCGACGGCGATCGCCGACGTGGAAATACTTTCGCACGGAATACAGTTCTGGCGTTCTCTGACGCACTGGATGGGCGGCATGGGCGTCCTTACCCTTCTCATGGCGCTCGCCCCGACGGATTCCGACTCCGGCCGCGCAATGCACATCCTGCGCGCCGAAATGCCCGGCCCCGTCGTCGGCAAACTCGTCCCGAGGATCCGCACTACGGCGATCGTCCTCTACGCGATGTACATATTCCTGACGCTGCTCGAGACCATTCTTCTCTGCTTCGGCGGGATGACTTTCTATGAAGCGATAATTCACGCGATGAGCACGGCCGGTACCGGCGGATTCGGCATATACAACCCGAGCATCGGCGGATTCAACCCGTTCATACAGTGGGTCATAATCGTGTTCATGCTTCTGTTCTCGCTCAATTTCACCCTTTATTACTTAATCGCCATCGGAAAGTTGAAGGAAGCGCTTTCGAGCCGTGAACTCTGGCTCTTCTTCGGCATTTACCTGATCGGAACAGGAATAATCACCTTCAATATCCGGGGGATGTACGGATCGTTCGGCGAGGCGGTAAGAACCGCGGCCTTCGAGTCTGCGGCCTTTGCATCAACCACCGGCTTCGGGATCGCCAACCCCAATCTCTGGCCGACCCTGTCCAAGGTTATCCTGATTATTTTCATGTTGATAGGAGGCTGTGCCGGATCGACGGCCGGCGGCCTCAAGCTCTCTCGCGTAATGCTCATGTGCAAATACGCGAAAAAGAATCTGAAAGAGACGTTCCGTCCGCGCTCCGTCAACGTCGTCAGACAGGAGGGGCGGCGCGTTGACAACGAAACGGTCCACGGGGCCGTCGCGTATCTCGTAATTTACGTGCTCATCCTGAGCGGGACGGTGTTCCTCATCTCGATATTTGAAAGCTTCGATTTCGAGCGTCTGTTCACCTCGGCGATATCATGTCTGAACAATATAGGGCCGGTATTCAGCTCGGCGGTCGCCGAGCCGGGATTCGTTGACTTCAGCCCGTATTCAAAGATCGTCCTCGCGATCGCGATGCTTCTCGGCAGACTTGAACTTTATCCCGTTCTGTTCATCTTCACCCCGTCCGCGTGGACGGACAAAAACCGCGTGCGCGCCCGCCGCTGAAGGTCTTTAATATGAAAGAACACAAAAAAAGCCGGCGCAGCGCTGCCCTGCCGTTTGTAATAACGTCCGCGATCCTTTTCGTCCTTCTCGCATGCCTGGCGGTGCTTTTCTTCTTCACCTATTCCGAGCTTGAAAACGCGAGAAAGCTTTACGATCCCTCGGCTGCGCGCGACAACGCTGTGCAAAAAAGCGAATCCGAGCTCGCCTCGGAAAACGTCCGTCTCGGCAGGCAGCTGCTTATTGCCGAGCAGACCCGCGAGGAGCTCGAAAACAGGATATCAGAGCTTGAAAAAGAGCTTGAGCTCCAGCGCGGGGAGGCGGACGCCGACGAGGACACCCTGAACGGGATGATCGCCTCGCTCAGAAAAGAACTGGATCAGAAAAAATCCGAGATCGAATCGCTGAAGCAGGATATTCGCCTGAACTCGCGTGTCAATTCTCTTGATCTCAACGCCGTGGAGGACGCGCTCTCGGCGATTTCCGTCCGCGTCAACGACATTCCCGACGATCTCGTGATCAAAACGCCCGTTTTGCGCCTGAGCGAGGGAGTCCCCGTCGTCGACGAAAAGGGCGAGGCGATTTACGATATAGTTGAAAGCACACCGCGGATCGCGCTCTTCTACTCCGATCTGACGAGAGGATACAGCTGCTCCTTCGGGTCGGGAGACGGATTCAGCTCTACCGAGATGGATATGCTGCTGCTTGCCTATCAGCTCGTGACGTCAAAAATCGCCGAGGACAACCGAATTGCGCTTGCTTCCTCAACGGGCGCGGAAAACGCGGAGTCCGCTCGGGAATACGATTTTGACGAGGTGATCCCCTGCTCGCCGTCGACCGAAGGCGTCGGTGAAAACGGCGACGGGACCTACAGCGTTTCCGAACTCATAACGATAATGCTCGAAAACGGCGACGAGGGCGCCTATAACGCGCTCGTCGAAAGATACGGCTCCGCCAAAGTCCTCTCGGCGGCGACGTCCGTCGGGCTCGACGTGACGGGCGGCAAAATAAGCTTCACGGCCTCCCGCGCCGGCGGCTTTGCCGGCAGGGTGTACGACCTCACTGAGGGCGAGAGCGAGACCGCGCAGGACGTGAAAAACGCGCTGAGCAATTCAATCAACTCGGCGCTGACGGCGTATTCGGTCTCTCCGAAGGAAGTCGCTCATATCTGCATGAGGGGCGAATGCTACGGGGACGTCGCATTCGTTTACGACGACAATCCTTACGTTGTGGTCATCCTCTCGGACATGTCTCCGGGAGACGCGGTGAACTCTTACCTCGGCTCGGTGATTGAGCTCGTAGACAAACTCCACGAATCGCTCGGCAAATAAATGACAGTCGAAAAAGCGTACGCAAAGATAAATCTTTTCCTCCGTATTGAAGGGAAAAGGCCCGACGGCTACCATGACCTGACGTCGGTCATGCAGACGGTTTCTCTTCACGATACCGTCGCAATACGCAGAAGGGACGACAAAGAGGTCACTCTCTCCTGCGGCGTTCCGGCTCTGTCGGGGAGCGACAATCTGTGCGTCAGGGCGGCCCTCGCCTTTTCGCGCCGGTTCGGCACCTGCGGCTGCGATATCACCCTCACAAAGCGCATCCCGTGGGGAGCGGGGCTCGGCGGCGGGTCGGCGGACTGTGCCGCTGTGCTCAGAGGAATGAACAGACTTTACGGGACGGGCGCCGAGACGAAAGATCTCGAAACCCTCGGCGCCGCGCTCGGCGCCGACGTGCCGTTTCTCGTATCGGGAGGCACGGCGCTCGCCCGGGGTATCGGCGAGATACTTACCCCCCTGCCGCGGCTCAAAGGCGCGCACGTCCTTATAATCGAGGGGAAAGACAAGATTTCCACCCCCGAAGCGTACGGGAGAATCGACGCGATCAAAACGGAAGAACGCTGTATCCCGGATCACGCGCCGATCATTCGCGCAGTAGAGTCCGGGAACGTCCGGGAAATCGGCAGCCTGCTTTTCAACGATTTCGAAAGCGTTTACGGCAGGGACGAGCGGTACGATCTCTGTAAAAGCGCGGCGGGGGTCTGCCTGACCGGATCGGGTTCGGCTGTGTTTGCTCTGTTTTCCGATCTGTCGGATCTGAAAAAGGCGTTGG
>JAGABQ010000136.1:0-8810 GCA_017614495.1 Clostridia bacterium | reverse complement strand
TTCTGGGTCTGGAAGGACGAGAACGACGAGGGGATAAAAAGATATCACTGCACGGTCTGCGGAGAAGACAGGGATTTCGAGATATGCCGCAGCTATCCCGAGGAGATAATCGACACGCCGATAATGCGGGCGCTCGAATATATCGGCTACGACGTTCAGGGGCTCATACGCGACGGCCTGCTGTTCTCCGCTTACGGTCAGAACGGGCTCGCCAAGCAGTACAGGTCGAAAGTTTTCTATTCCATCCCCATGAACGTCAGCCCGAGCGGGACGAACACCGTCGCCGACGGCTCGACGCGGACGGGACTCGCTCCCGACCTCGAGCTGTTCAGAAAAAAAGGCCTCATCTGCGCCTCGTTCAACGCCTATTACCTCCTGAATTATCTCCCGAACATAGAGGGATACAAAGTGACTAACCTGCAGAAGTGTTTTTCGTACTATACCTCGGGCGGGTATAATCTCAAAGCGGTCAAGACCTGGCAGCTCGCTCTGAAGCTCGGCACCGGCTCGCTTTACGGCAGACCGGTCGAGCTTATCGGCAAGAGTTTCGACGACGTCGACCGGGAAAAGCTCGCGCCGGGAGACATGATAATATTCAGATCCGGCAGCGGGACGCCGAACGCGCATTGCGCAATCTACGTAGCGACCTGGAAGGGCAAGGACTTCGTCGCACACTGCACGTACCCCCAGGGAGTAGACCTCACGACGGTCGAGGAGATCGGCGACCCGTGGAACAACGACCACGTCGGCGCTCAGGTGAGCGCGATATATCACATAAAAGTGACCGGAGACAAAAAATGACGGTACCGGAGCATTCAAAAAGGATTCTTGTTATCGGCGAGGTCTGCCGCGAAGCCGAGATCCCGGCTCTCACGCGGGACGGCCCCGGACGGCTCGTTTCCCGCGGGGAAGTCGAGACCGGCGCGGGCGGGGACGGCCTGAGCGCGGCGGTCGCTCTCGCCTGCTTCGGGCACGAGGCCCTGCTCTGCTCCGTCATCGGCACCGACCCCGACGGGAAGACCGTATCCCGTCAGATCTCGGGCATCGACGTCCCGGGACGCGGAAAGTTCGACCCGAGGTTCGTGAGACAGGACGCGGCCTCCGGCACGCCGATGAGGATAATCCTTCCGAAAACCGAAAAATATCCCCCCGAAACGGTGCTCGTCCGTCCGGACGGCTACGAGATCACCCCGGAGGTGGTCGGGGACGCCTTCATGTGCTATCCCGAGATAACAGTCCTCATGAACGGAGTGTCTCAGGAAGGCTACGGGATCATCTCCGAAAAGACGCAGAAACGGAGCTCGGCGCTCTTCGTCGCCGACTGCACCGACGCGCAGTCATTAAGAGCCCTCGGAAAATGCGACGTCCTTTCGCTGCCCGAGGAGCGCGTGACGGCGATAACGGGGATAGCGCTCAGCGATCAGAGCGGATGTCTCAGGGCAGTTGCGCGGCTGTCGGAGCTTATTAAATCCGACTACGTGGTGCTGAGACTCCCGGAACGAGGCTTTTTCGTGAGCGACAGTTCGTTCTATTCGTTTATCCCGGCGTACGACATCCCGCCGGCCGACGCGAGGGCAAACGACGCGCTCTTCACCGCCATGTTCGTGCACTCGTATATAGAGAGCGAGGGGGATCTCAGAAGCTCCTGCGAGTACGGGGCGGCGGCCGTCGCCGCGTACGTGACGTCCGGCAGCGGAATGCTCCCGAACGACGCCGGTATCAGAAAGTTCGCTCAGCAAAACGGAATTAAATTGTGACTCAGCGTCACGGAGGAATAAATGAGTTATTCAAAAACCGAGGGTACCTTCGTATCCACAGACGGCAAAAACAACGTCAGATACTACGTTTACACGCCGGAAAACGCCGCCCCGAAGGGCGTATTTCAGATAAGCCACGGGATGGTCGAGCATATCGGGAGATATGAGACCGAGGGATTTATCCCCCGCATGGTAGACATGGGCTTCGTAGTGTGCGGAAACGACCATATAGGCCACGGCAAGACCGCGCCGACGGACCGCGACCTCGGGGTCATCGACGACTACCGCGATCTCGCCGACGATCTCCACATACTTCACGACATAATGAAAAAAACCTATCCGTCCCTGCCCTATTTCCTTTTCGGGCACAGCATGGGCTCATTCGTCGCGCGTACTTTCATCGCCAAATACGACGACATAGACGGCTGCATCCTCAGCGGGACGACGGACGGCGGCCAGCCGCTCGGCGCCGGCATAGCGCTCGCGAGCTTCCTCTGCCTTTTCGGAAAGAAAAACCGCAGCAAGCTCATAACCGGCATCTCCTTCGGAAGCAACAACAAGAGATTCGAGTCCGAGGGTTCGCCCACGTCCTGGCTTTCCTCCGATCCCGGAGTGCGCGAGCGCAAGGCGGAGGACAAATTCTCGAACTTCTCGTTCAGCGTGTGCGGCTACCGCGAGCTGTTCAGGATGATACAGTTCGTGACGTCGGACGAATGGATCGAAAAGGTCCCGAAATCCCTTCCGATACGGATAATTTCGGGCGAATTCGATCCGCTCGGCGGCGACGGCGAGGGCATAAAATCCCTTTACCGCAAGCTCTGTGACGCGGAGATCTGCTCGCTTGACATGTATCTTGTCAAAAACGGCAGACACGAGCCGTTCAACGACGTCGTGAAGGACGATTTCTTCACAAAGATTGACGTCTGGACCTCCGAGATCATCGAGGGCGTCGTCGCCTCGAGGACCGTCGGATGAGACTTATCGGCATAGACCTCGGCGACGTCCGCACAGGTATCGCCGTAAGCGACGAGACCGAATTCCTCGCGACCGGGCTGACGACCGTGCGCGCAAACGGAAAGCGCGCCCTGCTCGAGATCGTCTCGGAAAAGGCGGAGGAGCTCGGCGCCGGCGGCTTC
The DNA here is from genome assembly GCA_017614495.1 of Clostridia bacterium. Lineage (GTDB taxonomy): Bacteria > Bacillota > Clostridia > Oscillospirales > CAG-272 > Colimorpha_A. The sequence goes on along the minus strand of JAGABQ010000136.1, from coordinate 5,917 downwards.
GTCGTCGGCGACCCGGTCAACATGGACGGCACGCGCGGCGAGAGCTCTGCAAAGGCGCACGCCTTCGCCGAAAAGCTCGCCGAAAAGACCGGCCTTCCGGTCTATCTTTCCGATGAAAGATGCTCGACAAAGGTCGCGCACAGTATAATGAACCTCACGGACACGCGGGGCAAGAAAAGAAAAAACGCCGTCGACACCCTCTCCGCCGAGATAATCCTCCAGGATTTCCTCGACCGCAGACGCGCCGAAAAATCAGCGGAGAAGTGAACGGGTTTCAAAACCGCCGCCGGCTTACGACATAAAAACGGCAAAACGCCGCGGGGAGCGCCCCCGCGGCGTTTATTCTGTGATCCCGTCTTACGGTATTTTTAAATCATTCAGTGACTTATCAAACTCGGCGTGCATAATTATCCTGTACCTTTCAATGCAGGAGTCAATGCCCGATGTTCCTCTCACCATATCACTTATTGGCAGAAGGCATTTCATATATCCCTCAAGCTTGCCGGTGTATAATTCCAGATCCATAAGGTGATCCTTATTGTCGGAATAAACGCCGGAATCAGCGTCGGAATAATCTATAAAGAACCCCGTATAGTCCATATCGGTATCGTCTCCGTGCAGCTTTCTTCTCTCAATTATTTTCTCGTTCAGAGGTTTGATACGGTCATTGTTTACTCCGGTCAGAACGGTCAGCAGCGTCGGGAAGACGGGGTTGTACACGATATCCCCTTTTGAAAAAGGCGTAGGAAAATCGAACCACATGCCCTTGAAAACGTCAAAGCTTTTTCCGAGATCCCGAAAATCACTCCCGGACCATCTGATCTCGCAGATCTGCAGCAGAGGATTCAGAAAAGCCTCGAAAGCCGCTTTGGTCCCGTCCACGGGAACTTTTCTTATAAAAAAGCCCCCGGTATAATCGTCCGGCTCCGCCAGAGCCGTTTTATACGCTTCGGTAAACTTTTCAAAAGACGAAAATACGCCGGTAAACCCGCCGCCTTTTGCCGGCCGGCCGTTTTTTCCTTCTCTGAGAGTCTCGACCTCAAAGACGTATCCGTCCTGTTTTTCGAAAAACCTTTCGGCGAGCATGCTCTCATCAGAAATATACTTTTTGAGAAAGCCGTGCAGACTCGGAATATGCGGCGTCATATGGTTTCGCTCCGGTATCTCGCAGTCGGGCATGGTTTCGATGAGCTCACCCCACGCGGCGTGCTTTTCTTTCATCGTCAGATCTCTGCACTGAAAAATGAGCCACGCAGTCTCAAGCGCGCTGAAAACGTATCCCGTTTTTTCAAGATGAGCTCTGATGTCCTTTGAATTTATATAACTGAGCGCGTTCATTCTGTTCCTTTCCGCGGGATCCGGCAACGAATCCGCAAGCCGTTTCCGCATCTCTTTTTTGAAAAGAGCATATTCGTATTCAAACGTTTCAAAAACCGAACTTCTCGACGCGAGGCAGGCAGAACGGGCGAAAAGGTCCAGCTCGGGGGAGATACCGTAAAGCACGTTCTGTCCTTTTTTCTGACTCTTTGCATAATCCTTATAGCCTCCGCGCGCGACAAGATCCGAGAAAAACGCCGCCTCTTCTTTCCCCATGCCGATTGACATCAGGTATTCGCAGAAATCCTCTTCATAAAAGAGATCGCAGGGGAACGAGGCGCGGATTTTTCTGTCGACGCACCCGCCTCCGTTCGTAATCTTTGCAAAAAGAACGTACGCCTCCTCCGCGCTTCCACACTCTTTTATCGACTCCAAAATCCTGCTTCTGCCGTCGAAGGAATCAACCGTATGTCTGTTAAGAAAACCGACAACGTGCCTGTGATGAAGAATCACGGGGTTTTCTTTTTCACGCAGATATTTTATAAACCGTATGACCTCGTCTTTTGTGATCATGTCGTCCGGATCTATCGGGCCGCGATATTGCCCGAATCTGCTGTTTTTTGTAAAAACTATCCGTCCGTCGTCGTTGACCACACAATAAATTTTTGACATACATAATTCCTTTCATATCCAAAGATTTTCAAAATACTCGCAGAACAGAGAGAACGCCTTTTTTCGGCATTCGGCGCGGTAGTTATCCGCGGCGAGGATTTCATCGGCGGTGCTCTCGAGGGATAACTGTTTTGAACAGGTCTCCTCGTTCGCTTCTTCAAAGAGAAAAATCATGTCGTCGATTATTCCCTTCCATCTCGCCGAGCATTCCTCGTCCCTGCGGCGCGACCATTCTTTTTTTTCGAGAGACTGTACGTCCGCCGCGTCAAGTTCTTCGCAAAGCGTCACGCCGATCTTTTCCAGCTCTTCCCTGTGTTTTTCGTAAAACTCGTCCTGAAAACGAGCCGGATATCCGTATTCGGGGTAATCATCGAGAAGTTTTCTGAATTCGCGGAGCATATCGGGAACAACGCCGTTGAACCATAAGTCGATATCCGTGACGGCGTGAGCGTCATATCCCCGAAATGCGCGCTGAAAAGAAAGCCTGAGCCCGAGAAATAAATGCGGGATATTTCTTATCGGATTTCTGTACGGAAAACTGAACGCTGAATACATAATGTTGTCCTTTCTTTACTTGTCTTCCGGCTCGTCCGGTCCTATGTCGATATATCGCGGGTCACTGTTTCCAGGGTGTTCTATGAGGGCGAGCCGGTGCGGCTTTTCATACCCGTCATAGCAGAGACGTGGATCGCAGCCGAAATGGATCGTCGCGTTCATAGGCGGCTCGTTCCCGGGGATACTGACGTACCGCTCGGAATCGATCCGCAGAACGGGAGTACCGGGGATCGCCTTTCCGAAATCTATCTCGTGTCTGCGGCTGACGATCTCAATCTTATCCCATTCCCCGGGGCCGCCTTCGTAATAAATGTCCTCAAGCCCGGTACAGCCGGCAAACGCGCCTTCGGATATCCTTTTTACGCCTTTTGACAGCGTTATACGTTTCAGACTGCCGCATCCGGAAAACAGATTTCCGGGTATTCCGCTCAGCAGATAATCCCAAAAGCAGAAATCGGTTATTTTCCCGGATTCGTGAAGTGCCTGCGGAGCCACGGCGTTAACCGGCTTTATCATCCCCCGGGTGTTTACGACCTGTCTCGGAGGCTTAAAGACCGTTCCGTCATATTTCCCGAGCGATACGACGCCGTAAGGCAGATTTTCCGGGTGGAGCCACAGCACCGACCAGTCGTACAGAAAACCCGTCCCGCACGGTACCGCGCGCATTCTTTCGGCAAATTCTTGATAGTTCATTTTTTGTTTCCCCCTTAAAAACGTTAAAGGCAGCGCCCGAAAGCGACGGGCGCTGCCTGTTTGTTCCCATCGTTCAAGCTTTGGCACCTTACCTTCCGGCAGGCTGCCGTGCGGTCGCAGGGCTTGTCCCTCGCGCACTCTTTATGGATCGTATTCGGTTAATCAGGAAACCGCTCGGCTCCGCTTTCACCAGTACAGCTGATATTTGTCCTCTTCTTCCTTCATAAATCCAAAAGGCTCAAAAGGATTGAAATCGGGATAGTTTTCCGGGAACAAAGAGTAGTCGAAAACAGGATCGGGGATATCGCCTCCGTGACTTATAACGTAATCTATCGAGTAGGCGTATTCGATAACCGTAAGGTGTTCACCGTACGTTGCCATCATCGGACAGACGATGCCCGAGATCTTCCTCACGAGCTTCAGCATATATTCGGCTTCCTGCAGAGTTACCTCCCGCCGGGGCATGACTCGGTCCCGTATTTCCCCGGCGGTCTCCAGCCAGGCATCGAAAAAATATTTATCGTACATCTTTGCCGGCGGTTTGACGTAATCCCCCTCGGCGTTTTTGTATATCAGACACCCGATCTTTTCATATTTCATTGCGGCAGCAATCAGATAGTTTTTGTACTCTCCGCTGCCCCTTTCACTTGTCAGACAGCCGAGAAGCAGGTAAGCGGCGGCATAACCGGCATAATCGGTTTGCGTTCTTATCGTTTTAAGCGTCACCGGAATCTCTTTCAGATGGTGACTCGGATATTTCGGTTTGCGTTTCATCATTTTCGTTCTGTTTTTCCTGTCCGGTTTCTTCGCCGACGCCTTCGCGGCATATAACGAGCCGGCCGTTTGCCTCCCTTACGCAGTGTTCCCACCAGTCGTCGTCCGCAACGGGATCTATTTTGCACATCGGAATTATCGTGTCGAGCACCCTGTCGAAGCATTCACAACAGAAATTGAAGCGTATCCTCATCAGGTCGTATTTTGACCCGTAATTGACAAAGATATCATAGCGGTTGTCTCCGAGCATGACGTCCCATTCGTCAAACGGCTTCCCGCACATCGTACATATTATCTTTTCGGCACCGGATTTTATTTCATCCGGCGTGTGAGTTCCCGTTAAATCAAACCGCTTTTCGCCGTTCACGTGTCGCCTTTTTTTATTGTGTTGTGCTCGAGGAGTTCGCGGCAGAAGCCCATCCTTCCGGATTCCGAGAGACCTGACCACGACAGATCGACGAGAGCCGTCTTTATTTCGGTTTCGCATTTTGCCCCAAGCCCGCGCATATGCTTCAGCGTCCCGTCCCTGACGGCGTCGACAAGCCCGGAGATCGTGTGTCTGCCGGAGCGGTGAAGCGAGTTTTTTACGCGGGTCGAAAAATCAAAGTCGTCTATCGGAGCGCTCATGACCGTGTCGGTGAAAGAGAGGCGGAGGTTGAGAGGCATCTCAAAAACCTCCTTGAGAGTGGTCTTGAAGCCGTGATTCTCGATAGCTTCCATGAGGATTTTCGCCGCGCTGTCAAGCTTTTCACGCCTGCCCGCCGGCGCCTGTGTGACGGGATTCATATCTGTTTGCCCTTTCGTTCGGTTCATTTGAGATTTGTGCCGCGCGGGTTCGCGGAACAATGCTGCTTTAATCTGCTGAGGTCGCCGTCGATCGGGCCGAGCATCGCGTCCCTTGACAGGTGGTGATTCATACGCGGGACGCTGAGGACGCGCACGTTGCTTTTATCGTTATTGTAACGGCCGCTGAAATACCCGAAATTCGGGGCGACGTCGTCGTCTTCGCCGCAGTAGATCACCGCAGGGCCGCGGGATACGTCTTTTACGTTTTCAAACTGCTTTTCAAGCGCGGAGACGAACTCTTTTCTGCCACCGATATTTGTCAGGTTTTCTGGCAGAGCGGGGTTTATCAGTATGCGAGGTATGCCCCGGTCAAACTGAAGGAGATAGAACGCGCCGAGCGAGCTGCCCATAAGCACGTCGGGCTTGTGTTCTTCGATCAGCCCGTCAATAGTTCTGACGCTGAGCTCGGGGTCTGCGTAAGGGATCGCCGGCGCGATGACCTCGTCGTCTTTCTGACCTCTTGTATGAGCAGGCTCGTCGAATTGTTTGCTTGGCTGCCGTAGCCGTGGACATAAAGTATTTTCATTTTGTCTAAATCACCTCGCTTTTCGTTTTTACCGTGAAACGGCCTCGCAAAAACGCCGCAGGACGGAAATCATGTCCGGATCCAGTCTCTTTTCGCACTCTGTTTTAAGGTAATCCGGAATTCCGAAGAACGCCTCGGCTATCGACCCGGCTATCGCGCCGGTCGTGTCGGCGTCCCCTCCGAGAGATATGACGTTTCTCAGCGTATCCTCGAAATCTTTTCCCTCAAGAAATCCAATTATCGACTCCGGGACGGTGCGCATGCAGTCTTCGTACATCAGAAATCCGGGACGGATCTCGTCGATAGTCCTGTCGAGGTCGTATCCGAACTCGCGCTCGATATAACCCTTGATTTCATTTTTTGAACGGCCGGTCCTCGCGAGGAAAATCGCTGACGCGGTCGCCTCGGCGCCCTTAATTCCCTCGGGATGGTTGTGGCTCACAGCGGCGGTCGCCCTCGCGACCTCGCGTGTCCTTGCGATCGTCTCGTAGAGCCATCCGGCGGGAGACACCCTCATGGCGGAGCCGTTGCCGA
>JAGABQ010000135.1:0-12684 GCA_017614495.1 Clostridia bacterium | reverse complement strand
CTCGGCTGGCGCGGCCGTGATAACCGGGGGCATCGGCGGCGCTTCTTCCGTACGCGGCTCCTCGCGCGGTATGACGAGCTGTTCGTATTTTGACGTGAGCCGGTCCCTGTCGGCGGCGATCTTCATCGCCTCCTCGGGACTCGACGCCTTTGCCGTGATTATTTCGTTGAAAAGTTTGCGGCTGTCGCCCGTGTAGCGCAGTCCGTCGTCGGTGGGACGGGGTATTTTGTCGGTCAGCGCGTTCCTCACGGCGCAGAAAACCGAGTTGAAAACCGGTTTTTCGTTCGAGAACTTGACCTCGAGCTTCTGTGGGTGAACGTTGACGTCGACGAAGGCCGGGCTGAACGTGATGTTGAGTATCGCGCAGGGGAACTTTTCCTTCGGGATATAAGACGAGAAGGCCTGCTCGAGCGCGGCCGCCGCCGTCTGGCACCTCACGTACCGACCGTTTATGAAGAAATTTTCGCCAGAGCGGCTCGCCCGGCAGTTTTCGGGGGTGCCGATATATCCCTTAACGGCGATGCCGTCCGTGAGATCGTCGACCGGTATGAGCTTTGACGCAAAATCTCGCCCAAGCGTCACGTATATCGCGCTGATGAGCTTGCCGTCGCCGGGCGTCGAGAAGCGCAGGACGTTGTCGGTTATGTATTTTATGCCGACGTCTGGCCGCGAGAGGGCTATTTTCTCGACGACCGCCGTCACGGCGGCCGTCTCGGTCACGTCCCTGCGCAGGAATTTTCGCCGGGCCGGGACGTTTGAGAAGAGATCCTCCGCCGAGACCGTCGTCCCGTCGGGACAGCCGGCCTCCTCGCATCCTATTACCTCGCCGTTCCTGCATTTTACGTAAGTGCCGGTCGGGTCGCCGGCGCGTTTTGTCATTATCGAAAAATCGGAGACCGAGGAAATGGCGGCGAGCGCCTCCCCGCGGAATCCGAGCGTGGCTATCCCGTCGAGGTCCTCGGCGCGCCTTATCTTGCTCGTCGCGTGCCGCCTGACGGAGAGGCAGGCGTCCTCACGGGACATGCCGCAGCCGTTGTCGGTGACCCTGATGAGCGAAACGCCGCCGTTTTTTATCTCGACGGTCAGTTTCGTCGCCCCGGCGTCGAGGGAGTTTTCGAGCAGCTCCTTGACGGCCGAGGCGGGTCTGTCGACCACCTCACCCGCGGCGATAAGATTGGCGACTGAAATATCAAGCAGATTTATCTTTCCCACGGGTCGGTTCTCCTGACTGTCAGCTCTCCGCGGCCTTCGTCACCCTTTCGAGATACGAAACGGCCTTGACGGAGAGGTACCCCGGTCCGTCGGGGTAAACGTAATGAAGTCTGTTCTGATGATACAGATCGAAATGTTCTCCGACGCTAACGGGGAAACCCTTTATCACGCCGGTCGGATCGGAAAACGAGACGTCCGCGCCGCCGATCCTTCCTTCGAACGCAACGGTATCGCGGGTTATAGTGAAGACCCCGCGGTCGCTTTCCGAAATCTTTTCCATATATCCGTCGTCGTCGGTCCGCGTGATACGGCACGGGAACGAAAACGGTTTGTCGGTATCCACCCGCGACGCGCACCATTCGTACCAGTCGGCGACGCCTTTTATCCCGGGATGTCCGAGCCCGTAAACTCTCCCGTGCCCGTCGACTGTTGCGCTCATCCCGCAGCCGCAGGTTATCCTGTCGCGCTCAAAGCCGAGCGTTCCCTCACCGAGACAGGACGGGCAGATCCACAGTATGTCCCCGAGCCCCTCGGCGTAGGCGCCGCGCGGCGCGCGGAACACGGTGTCGGGGAAAGAGAGCTCGTCGTCGTGCTTTATAGCACGGGAAATGACGTCCCTGAGCTCGGCGACGCTCTTTTCACCCACGTCCTGCGATGAGAGCAGGAGCGAAGTCCTGACCTCTATCCTCCCGCGGCGTTTGAACTTCGCCCATTTGGGTACCGAAAGCCCGGCGCCGTCCGAAACGGCGAGATAAACGTTAACTCCGAGCTGTTTTATGAGCTCTGCCGTGCCGTCTGTCAGTCTGAGGGAACGGGAATACCAGGTGAGGCGGCCCTCCGGGAACAGCACGACCGTCCTGCCGTCCCTCACGGCGCGGTTGATGCCTATCACCGCGCGCGGATCGGCGCAGTACATTTTTTTCGGTATCGCGCGTATCATTTTCAGCACGGGACGGAGCGCCTTCATCGCCATGAAATGCTCGCTGAGGACGAAATTCGGCCTCTCCGGGAAGGCGGCCATCCCGACGAGATAGTGATCCTTTCCCGAGACGTGCGGCGCGAGGATGACCGCGGGACCTTTTATCCTGCCGGCCTCCCGCCTGACCCTGACCCTGTACCTGATCCTGTAAAACAGAGAGATGACTATGAACGCCGCGTACCAGATGAGCGCCGGCGGCTTTTTTACGCGGCGGACCTTGCCGCTTTTTTTCTTTTCTTCCCTGCTCATGTCAGCTGAGGGCGAAAAGCAGATCACCGTATGACGGGAAGGGCCAGAAATCCTCCGACGTGAGCGACTCGGCGGCGTCGCAGTAGCCGCGGAGGAGCTTCATCGTCGGCAGTATCCTTTTGAGGCAGATATACGAGGCGGCTCTCGTGCCGGTCTCCGCCTTTGCGTCGGCTACGGCCTTTTCGAGCTCGCGAATCTTGAAATACGCGTTGTCCGTCAGGACCTTCAGCCGGCGCGAAAGATCGTTCTCAAACATCGTTTCGCCGGAAAGCGTCCTGCGGTACGCGGCGACGGCTGGGAGTATCTCCCTGCGCGCCATGTCGGTCATGGTGAGCGCCTCTATGTACGTGCGCTTGACGTAGCTCTCGAGCATTATCTCGTATCTCGCGTGCATCTCCTCGCGGGTGAGGATGCCGAGCGTCGTCATGAGGGCGACGTTCTTGCCGCTGAGATAAGTGTCGCAGGCCTCGGGGGTGGAGCCGATCTCGGGAAGTCCGCGGCGCGCCGCCTCTTCCCTCCATTCGTCCCCGTATCCGTTGCCGTTGAATATCACGCGCTCGTGAGCCGAGATCTCGGATCTTATCAGCTCGTGGAGACTTCTTTCAAAGTCCTCCGAGCCCTCGAGCTCGTCCGCGTAGCCGTTCAGAGTCTCGGCCATGACGGAGTTTATGACCGTGTTTATATCGGAAATCGACGCCGAGCTGCCGGGAATCCTGAACTCGAACTTGTTCCCCGTGAAGGCGATAGGGGACGTCCTGTTGCGGTCCGTCGTGTCCCTCGGGAACTTCGGCAGGACGTGAACGCCGACGCGCAGGAGCTCTTTTTCCCGCCCGCCGTAGGGGGCGCCGTTTTTGACCGACTCGAGTATCTCGGTCAGCTCGTCGCCGAGGAAGACCGATATGATAGTCGGGGGCGCCTCGTTGCCGCCGAGACGGCAGTCGTTTCCCGCCGTGGCGACGGAGATGCGTATCAGCTCGGGATATTTGTCCACAGAGGCGAGGAGCGCCGTGACGAAAAGCAAAAACTGCGCGTTTTCGTACGGAGTTTCCCCCGGCTCGAGGAGATTCGTCCCCTTGTCGGTCGAAAGCGACCAGTTGTTGTGCTTGCCCGAGCCGTTAAGCCCGTCGAAGGGCTTTTCGTGGAGGAGGCATACGAAGCCGTGCTTGCGCGCTACGGTGCGCAGGACCTCCATCGTTATCTGATTCTGGTCCGCCGCGATGTTTGCGGTGGCGAATATCGGCGCGAGCTCGAACTGCGCCGGGGCGACCTCGTTGTGCTCCGTCTTTGCCGGCACGCCGAGCTTCCACAGCTCCTCGTTGACCTCGCTCATAAAGGCGGAGACCCTCGGGTCGATTGCGCCGTAATAGTGGTCGTCGAGCTCCTGACCCTTCGGCGGCCTCGCACCGAAAAGCGTCCTGCCGGTATATTTCAGATCGTGGCGGAGCTCATAGAGTTCCTCGGGAACAAGAAAATACTCCTGTTCCGGCCCGACCGTGGGGTTGACGTGAAGGATCTCGGTGTTGCCGAAAAGCGCGAGGATGCGCAGAGCCGCCTTGTTGAGCCGCTCCATTGAGCGCAGCAGCGGCGTCTTTTTGTCGAGCACGTGGCCGCTGTAGGAATAGAACGCCGTCGGGATATAGAGCGTGCGCCCCTTTACGAAGGCGTATGACGTCGGGTCCCACGCCGTATAGCCGCGCGCCTCGAAGGTCGCCCTGAGTCCTCCCGACGGGAAGGACGAGGCGTCGCTTTCGCCCTTTACGAGTTCTTTGCCCGAGAAGCCGTCGATGACCGCGCCTTCCTTGTCGTAGCAGATAAAGCTGTCGTGCTTTTCGGCGGTCACGCCGGTCATGGGCTGGAACCAGTGGGTATAATGCGTCGCTCCGCGCGACACCGCCCATTTTCTCATGCCGTCGGCGACGGCGTCGGCGATATCGGGCGCGAGACCGCGTCCGTTTTTCTGCGTCCTGCGGAGCTTCTGATACACTTCTTCGCCGAGATAGTTCTTCATTTCGGCGTCGCCGAAGACCATCGAACCGAAGCCGTCCGTCATAGTGTTGCCGTTGATTGCCATAAGTTTACCGCCGCCTTCCGTCCGATATCATTCCGCGGCGGGCTCCGGCCCGCTGCTGATGACGAAATCTATTTTTGTGCCCTTGGGTACCGAGCTGCCCGACGGGACGCTCTGCGAGATTATGTTGCCAGCCGGCGCCGTCGGTGAGTATGAGTAGGTCACCTTGCCGACCTCGAGGATGCCCTCCATCTTTTTGTACGCCTGGGCGGGCGTCATGCCGGTGAGCGCCGGCACCTTAATGTTCTCCGCGACGCTCCCGCGGCTGTAGTACAGCGTCAGCGTCGAGCCGACCTCAACGCTCTTCTTCGCCGCCGGCTCCGTCAGGACGACGAAACCGATCTCAACGGTGTCGGAGTCGACCGGCTGGAGCTTTACGCTGAGGCCCAGCTTCTCCGCCTTGATCTGCGCGGTCCTGTAATCCATCAGGGTCAGATCCGGGACGTTGACCATCCTCGAGCCGTGAGAGACCGTCAGCGTGACGGTACAGTACTGCCGGTTTTTGAGCACCTTGCGCTTTGCGCCCCCCGCGGGGTCTTGTCTTATTATCGTATCCTTCGGGTAGCTAGCGTCGTACTTGTATTCTATCCTCACGTCGTATATCGTCGGGTCGAGCACCGATTTGACCTTGTCGTCGTACAGTTTTCCCGTTACGTCCGGGACCTCGACGGTGATAGGCGAGTTCTCGCTCTCGGCCTTGAGCACCCTGTCGAACATATACAGCCCGGTGACGAGGAAAACGGCGAGGAAAGCGAGCGTCACCCCGCATATTATCGGGAACATCGACGTGCTCTGTTTCTTTTTCTGTTTCTTCCTGCCTTTTGCCATATCCTGCTCCTCGTCCGTCTTTTTCGGGACTATCGTGCCGGTGTCCTTCCTGACCGTGCGGAAGACGCGGTCGGGATTTGCTCTCAGCCGCGATACGAAGGCGCACATCTGCTCGGCCGACGCGAATCTCTGCTCGGGATTTTTCTCCATGGCGCCGAGGATGACCTGCTCCAGCCCGAGAGGGATCTCGGGATTGAGCTCGCGCGGTCTGCGCGGCATTTCCGTAATGTGTTTTCTCGCTATCTCGACGGGGGTGTCGGCCACGAAGGGGAGCTCGCCCGTCGCCATTTCGTACATCATGACGCCGACGGAGTAGATATCCGTGCCCCGTCGGTCTTTCTTCCCGCCGCCTGCTCGGGGGATATGTAATATACCGTCCCGACTGCCTTGCGCTCGCTCATCTCCTCCTCGGTCTCCATCGTCGCAATGCCGAAATCCGAGACCTTTATCTTGCCGGATCTCAGTAGGAGGATGTTCTGCGGCTTTATGTCGCGGTGGACGATTCCCTTTGAATGGGCGTGCGAAAGGGCGGCGAGTATCTGCTCGGTATAACTGAGTATCTCGACCGTAGAGAGCTTACCCCGGCGCTGGATATAACTTTTCAGCGTTATCCCGTCGATACGCTCCATGACTATGTATTTGAGATAGCTCTTCACCGATACGTCGTATATTTTGACGATGTTCGGGTGCGAAAGCATGGCGACCGCGCGCGATTCGTTCACAAAGCGCCTCGTCGCCTGCTCGTCGGCGGCCATCTCCTCCTTGAGGACCTTGACGGCCACCGTGCGTTCGCTTACCACGTCAAAGGCCTCGAAAACTATCGACATGCCGCCGACGCCGATGACCTTGTTTATTTTATAGCGCTTGTCGAGCACCTTGCCGACAAACCTCTGATTGACGTCCATTTACCGCTTTCTCACATTCTCACGAGAACTACCGTGATATTGTCGGATCCCCCCGCTCCGTTCGCCAGAGCGACGAGGGAATCGGCTGTCTTTTCAAGTTCTTCAAAGCTTTCCGAGGATATCATCCCGGGAAGCGACTCTCTGTCAGTATATGAATGGAAACCGTCCGTGCACAGGACAAGGACGTTCCCCTCTCGCCTTTCGATCGTGAAGACGTCCGGCTCTACGGTCTCCTCCACGCCCACGCACCGGGTTATGAGATTCCTGCTGCGCGACGTCCTCGCCTCTCTCAGCGAGAGCTCTCCGCGGTCGACGAGCATCTGGACGAGGGTGTGATCCCGCGTGATCTGGAACGCCTCGCCGTCCTCGATGAGATACAGCCGGCTGTCGCCCACGTTTATGACAGTCACTCGCTCCGGCGTGATGAGCGCAGCGACGAGCGTCGTGCCCATGCCCTCGCATTCCGGATTTTCGACCGATATGTCGTGAACGAGGGAATTCGCGTTGTACAGCGCTTCGCGCAGCAGATCGTCGTCTCCGCAGAGACCGTAGTTGCCGCACACGAAGGAGGCGAAGCACTCGGCCGCCGTCCTCGACGCGAGGTCGCCGGCGGCGGCGCCTCCCATCCCGTCGCATACCACGGCGAGATAGGCGTCCTGGCCCACCGTTCTTATGAGATATTCGTCCTGATTGACCGGGCGTTTCTGCCCTTTGTCCGTTCTTCCGGCTATCAGCATGATGTCTCCTCGGTTTCGTTTGAGTTCCCGGCGGCGTGCCTGAGCTGGCCGCACGACGCGTTTATGTCCGGCCCGAGCCGGCGGCGGACTGTACCGTTTATCCCGAGCTTTTCGAGCTCGGCGCGGAACCTCTCGGCCTCGGACCCGTCGGGCGGCGTGAGCCGGCGCTCGGCTACCGGGTTGAGCGGTATGAGATTCACGTGCAGCGGCATACCGCCGAGGCGTTCCCTCAGCCTGGCGGCGAGGCGGCGCGCGTTTTCCGGCCCGTCTGTCTCACCGGCGATTAGGGTGTATTCGAACGATATGCGCCGCCCGGTCTTGCCGAAATAATCCCGGCAGGCGTCGAGCAGCTCGTTCACTCCCCATTTTCTGTTGACCGGCATGAGCCGGCTCCTCTGCCCGTCGTCCGGACTGTGAAGCGATACGGAAAGCGTGACGGGGAGGTCCTCCTCCGCGAGCTTTTTTATCCCCGGGACTACCCCGCAGGTCGAGACAGACACGTGGCGGTATCCGATCCCCAGGATGTCGGGCGAATTCAGCATGTGAAGGAACGAAACGGTGTTGTCGAAATTGTCGAGCGGCTCTCCAATGCCCATCATGACGACGTTGGATATTCTTTCGCCGCAGTCGGCGGAGACCGCCATGACCTGTCCGAGGATCTCGTTTGCCGCGAGATTCCTCGACAGTCCGCCGAGCGTGGACGCGCAGAAGCGGCACCCCATGCGGCAGCCCGCCTGGGGGGACACGCAGACTGTGTTACCGTGGTTGTATTTCATGAGCACGGACTCGACGAGCTCGCCGTCGTTCATCGCGAAAAGGTATTTTGCCGTGCCGTCCATCCTCGAGACAAGTTTTTTCCTGATCTCCGGCAGGCGAACGCAGATCCCGTTTTCCGAGAGCTTTTCGCGGAGCGAGGCCGGGATATCCGTCATCCCCGGTACGTCGACCCCGCGGCACGCCCAGCCGTATATCTGAAGGGCGCGGTATCCGGGCTGACCGTTCAGACACGCGAGCGCCGCGATCTCTTCCTTTGTCATGCCGAGTATATTCGTCACGGCGCACCTTCCCTTCATAAAATCTTTCAGTATAGTATATCACACACGCGGCGGAATTTCAAGACTCGGAAGGTCAAAATCGTCCTCCCCCGTCTTGAAATATTTGTGAATTGGTATATAATATATTCTGCGCCCTGCGGCTTGCCGCCGCCGGGTCGCGGAAAGGCGTGATCAGCATGGAAGAAATGAACGAAAATGTAAAAAAAGGCGGTATTTCCGTCAGTACGGAGCATATATTCCCGGTCATTAAAAAATGGCTCTACTCCGAAAAAGATATTTTTCTCAGGGAGATAGTTTCAAACGCCGCCGACGCCGTGACTAAGCTCAGACGGCTCGGCTCGCTCGGGCACGCCGACGTCGATAACGGAGATTTCCGCATAGACGTAAAGCTCGACAAAGACGCGCGGACGATCACCGTCAGCGACAACGGCATAGGCATGACGCCCGAGGAGCTCGACAAATATCTCTGCAACATCGCCCTCTCGGGCGCCGCGGATTTCATAACAAAATACGAGGAGGAAGGCAGCGCCGGGATAATCGGGCACTTCGGTCTCGGCTTCTATTCGGCTTTCATGGTAAGCGACAGCGTGACGGTGGAAAGTCTTTCCTACGCCGGCGGCGAGCCCGTCAGCTGGACCTGCCTCGAGAGCGGCGAATATACATCCCGCAGGGGCGAAAGAACGGAGCACGGCACCGACGTTATCATGCACATATCCGAGGACGGGGAGGAATATCTCTCGTCCGATAAGCTCCGCTCGGTGCTCGAAAAGTACTGCTCTTTTATGCCCGTACCGATCTTCTATTCCGACGGTGAAAAAGAGGAAAAAGACGACGGCAAGGAAGCGGATGAAGGCGAAACCGGCGACAAAGCCGAAAAGCCGATAAACGAGGTCAATCCGCTCTGGATGAGATCTCCGTCAGAGGCGACCGAAGACGACTACAACGAGTTTTACCGCAAGGTGTTCCGCGATTACCGCGAGCCGCTTTTCCACATCCACATAAACGCGGACTACCCGCTCAATTTCAAGGGCGTCCTGTATTTCCCCAAGGTCGAGAATGAATTCGAGCCGCTCGAGGGACAGGTCAAGCTCTATTACAATCAGGTCTTCGTAGCCGACAACATCAAAGAGGTGATCCCCGAGTTCCTGCTGCTCCTCCGCGGCGTCATCGACTGCCCCGAGCTGCCGCTCAACGTATCTCGCAGTTATCTCCAGAACAACGGGTACGTGACGAAGATATCAAAGCACATAGTCAAAAAGGTCGCCGACAAGATAAACTCCCTCTTCACGACGGAGCGCGAGCGCTACGAAAAGATATGGGACGACCTAAGGGTCTTCGTCGAATACGGCGGGCTGAGGGACGAGAAGTTCTTTGAAAAGATCTCGGGCTCGGTACTCATGAAGCTCACCGACGGCCGCTGCGTGACGCTTTCCGAATACCTCGAAAAGGCCGCTGAAAAGCATGAAAAAACGGTATATTACTGCACGGACAGGAAGGAACAGGCGCAGGCCGTCGGCATGCTGACGGCGGAGGGCGTCGAGGTCGTGCTCTTTGACAGGATGCTCGACATGCAGTTCATTTCCCTGCTCGAGCGCAAAAACGAGGGCGTAAAATTCCTGCGCGCCGACGCCGCTGTCTCCGACGTCATAAAGGGCGAGGGGGAGGAATTCTCCTCCGACTCCCTGACCTCGATATTCAGAAAGGCGAGCGGAGACGACAAGCTCGAGATACGCTTCGAGGCGCTCAAGGACGAAAAACTCCCCGCCCTGCTCCTCACGAGCGAGGAGGACCGCCGCTTCGGCGAGATGATGAGGATGTACGGAATGAAGGGCGACGGGATGCCCGCGCCGAAGGCGAGTCTCGTGCTCAACTCGGGCTGCCGCGCCGTGCGCGCGCTCGAGGGCCTCGAGGGCGACGAAAAAGCCGAAAAAAAGGCTCGCCGCATCTGGCTGCTCGCCGTCATGTCGCACAGGCCGCTCGAGCCCGACGAGATGAAGGAATTTCTTGAAATAAACTACGCCGAGCTCGACGAGGAAACAAAATGACGACAAACGAGAAAGCTTTTGCTGAATACGAGCGCTGGCTCGGATTCAAAGATCTCCCGGGAGACCTCCGCGACGACCTCGAGCGCGTAAAGGGAAACGGGGAGGAGATACTCCTCAGGTTCGGCGCGCCGCTTTCATTCGGCACGGCCGGACTTCGCGGCATCATGTCGGCCGGCACGGGACGAATGAACGTCTTCACCGTCGCACGGGCGACGCAGGGGCTCGCCGACTGGCTCAGATCATCGGGGAAAGAAGATCTCCGCGTGGTCATCGCCAGGGACACGAGGATAAACTCCGACGTTTTCGAGAAAAAGGCGGCGGAGGTGCTCTGCGCAAACGGGATAGAAGTCCTCGTTTTCGACGCCCCGCGCCCCACGCCGGAGCTGTCCTTTGCCGTGAGACATCACTGCTGTGACGCCGGTATAAACATCACGGCGTCCCACAACCCGAAGGAATATAACGGATACAAGGTCTACGGCCCCGACGGCGCGCAGATCCCGCCCGAGGTCGCCGAGAAGGTCTCGGCGGCGATATCGGCGCATGACGTGCTGACGGGGACGCTCCCCGCGTCTGACAGAAAACCCGCCGTCCTCGGCGAAGAGACCGACGCCGCCTATCTCTCGGCGGTGCTGAACGAGATCACCGACCGCGAATCGATAAAGGCAAACGCCGATATGCCGATAGTATATACCCCGCTCCACGGGGCGGGCCGCGTCCTCGTCCCGAGGGCGCTCTCGGAGGCGGGCTTCGAAAACGTCATCACGGTCGCCGAGCAGATGGTGCCCGACGGCTCCTTCCCGACGGTAAAATTCCCCAATCCGGAGTTTCCCGAGGCGTTCGGCCTCGGCATAGAGCTCGCACGCGAATCCGGCGCCGAGCTCATAATCGGAACCGACCCCGACGCCGACAGGATGGGGATAATGATAAAACGCGGCGACGGCTACGAGCTCCTGAGCGGCAACCGCATCGGCTGTCTGCTCCTCGATTACGTTATCAACGCCCGCCGCGCCTCGGGCGGGGTACCCTCGGACGCCTACGCCGTGAAAAGCATAGTCACGACCGAGCTCGCGAGCGACATCTGCCGCGAAAACGGCGTCGAGATGTTCGACGTGCTCACGGGCTTCAAGTTCATCGGCGACGTTATGAACCGCCACGCCGCGGCGGGGACGGGGACCTTCCTCCTCGGCTTTGAGGAGAGCAACGGGTATCTCAAGGGCACCTACGCCCGCGACAAGGACGCCGTCGTCGCCTCGCTCGTCATCGCCGAGGCGGCTGCTCACTACCGCTCCCGCGGCCTCACGCTCGGCGACGCGCTCGACCGTATGCTCGGAAAATACGGCTATTATTCCGAAAAAGTCATAAATCTCCCCTTCCCCGGCTCTGACGGGATGGAGAGGATGAAGGAACTTATGAACTCCCTGCGCGAAAACCTCCCCGACGGGATAGGCGGCGAGCCGCTCACCGGCTTCCGCGACTATCTGACCGGGGAGATAAAGGACCTCGTAAGCGGAGCCGTGACCGGCACGGGATTGCCGACCTCGAACGTCGTATATCTGAGATCCGAAAACTGCGTCCTCGTCGTGCGCCCCTCCGGCACCGAGCCGAAGATAAAGCTGTATCTCATGGCAAAGGGCGCGGACAGGGCCGAGGCGGAGCGCCGCCTCGAGCTCCTCAAAGCCGACGCCTCCGCGCTGAGCCGCGGCGAATGAGAGCCGATAGCGAACGCACAAAAAGAGCAGACCGCATTTTTCGCGGTCCGCTCTTTTTTCGCAAAACGCCGTCCGGCGGGGCCGTTTTTTTCGTTTGAAGTCATAAAATGCGGACAAAAAGCCCGAAAGCACTTGACACGTACGCGCGCGTGTGGTAAAATTATCATGATTAAGAATTCGTTCAGACAGATGATTCGAAAGGAAAAACCGAGATGGCAAACAAAACAGTTGAAGACGCCGTGATGGTGCACAAGACGGAGATAGTTTTCTGCGACAAAACGACGGACAAATCGAGATTCAAACATTACCGCCTCAACGCGTCGAACATTGAAAAGATCGTTTTCGACTATGTCGAGAGAAAAACCTTCTTCGGGCTGAGAAAAGAACTCGAGGAGCGCGTGGTCTTCAAAGTAAAGGACGACGACATCCCGGAAGAGCTCATAGTGCTCGAGCACAACGAGCCGAACTTCCGCCGCTATCGCGGAGGGATCAGGTCCTTCGTCGACGACAACAAAGTTGCCCTTGAAATATACGACGCGGAAGGCAAACGTCAGTCTTGAAAACCCGGCACGGCGGCTTTCCCGCCGTGCTTTTTTGACGCCGTGAGCGCGTGAGCGTATAACATTCCCGAGAAACCGGAGCCCGGCATGCCCGACATAATTGGCGATTTCATAAAAGAATACGGGCTGAAGCTGGACGACGCGCAGAAGAGAGCGGCATTTGCCGACGACGGGCACGTCCTTCTCTCGGCCGTCCCGGGGAGCGGAAAGACGACCGTCATGGTCGCGCGGCTCGGCTATCTCGTCAGGGTGCGCGCCGTGCCGGCCTCCTCCATACTCGCCGTGACCTATTCGGTCGCCGCGGCGAAGGAGATAAAGGACCGCTACGTCTCGATAT
>JAGABQ010000134.1:0-4484 GCA_017614495.1 Clostridia bacterium | reverse complement strand
GGGGGCGCCTCCGCCCTCCGAGCGCATGAAATACACGTGCCCGTCGTGCGAGGCGAGCTCACTGAACAGCTTTTCGAGCTCCTCCGCCTTGCCCTCGTTCGATATCTCGGGATCGTAGCCGAACCGGTCGCAAGCCCAGCGCGGGAGGGAGTAAATGAGCATAGGCGTCTCGGGATACCTCTCCCTGATTAGCGAAATGAAGCTCGGGAACCTCTCGGCGAGGTGGCTCCTCGAGAAGCAGTTGCCCGCCGTGTTGATGATGAAGAGCGTCACGCCGGGGATCTCCCTCAGCGCGAGCGCGACCTCGTCCTCCGCCCTGCCGGCGCCCGAGAAGCCGAGGTTTATGAACTCGCTGTCCATCCATCTCGAAAGGATGTTGGAGTACGCCATGCCCGGCCTCGCCGCCGCGCAGCCCTGATCTATCGAGCCGCCGTAAACGAGCACGCGCCCGTTTTTGTGCGGGACCGGCGGGAGTATCTCGGCGTCGTCGTCAAAGCCGATCTCGAAGGACTCCACCCCGTTGTAAAGCGGGAAATTCAGCGTGACCTCCGCCGTGATCGTTTTCCCCGACCACATCGCGGCGCCGTATCCCATCGCCGTTTTGTCGGGGATATAGGCGGTAGAGCAGTACACCGGGTCGGCGTCGCCCTCTGTTTTCAGGTACATATCGAAGCCGCTCTCGCCCGTCGTCGCCATGTGGGTGAAGACCGGCGGAAATTTCAGCCCTACGCGGATCTGTATCTCGCTGAAGGTCCCGCGGAACCTCAGCTGAACGCCCGCCGTGTTCCAGGTGAGCTTTTCGACGTCCGAGGGGATGGGCGCAGGGAGATCGAGCATGAGCCGTCTGAGGACGTGATCCTTTTCATAAAAGCCGAGGCCCTCGACCTTTGTGCCGCCCTCGCCCGCTTTGAACCATTTCATTTCGCGCTCCCCCTTCCTTTTTCCGCCTCGGCGAGGCGGATCTTCTTTATCTCGCCGTAGAGGTGTCTCGACGTCAGATAAAATCCGAGATCCGTCGGGTGGCACCCGTCGACCGTTTCTTCGTATTCCATCGAGTGCCCGTCGACGTCAAAGGCGTGGGACAGTCTCGTGTGATATAGATGCGGGTCGGTCTGAGCGAGCTCGTTCGCTATCTTTTCGACCTCGCGTGACATGAGCTCGTAAGAGCCCTCGGCAACGGGGCCGAAGCGTTCGCCCGTTCTCTTCGACATGCCGAAGAGCAGTATCGGCGTCCCGGGGTATTTTTCGCGCACGAGCGAGATGAACGACGGGACGTTTTCTCTCACGTGTTCGGGGCTCCAGCAGTTGCCGACGCCGTTCATGAGGAAGAGCGTGACGCCGGGGATCTCCCTGACGGCGAGCGCCGACGACCTTTCGTACCTCCCGGCGCCCGAGAAACCGAGACACACGACCTCGGAATCCAGCCAGCGCGAGAGGACGTTCGCGTGGCACATGCCGGGGCGCGACGAGCATCCGCCCTGTTCTATCGAACTGCCGTAGAGCAGTATCCTGCCGCCCGTCCTCGGTCTCGGCGCGTATATCTCCGTTCCGTCGTCAAAGCCGAGCTCGACGCTTTTCAGCCCGTTGTAGAGCGGGCAGTTTATCTCCACGTCGACGAGCTGACGCGGGCCGCGGTAGACAGTACAGTCGTAAGAGGTCGCTCTCGGCGCGCCGAGTATCGTCGTGCCGCTGTGTTCCGGCTCGGCGCCGCCGACGCCTATATAGCAGTCGAAGCCGCTCTCCGTCACCGCCGCCATGTGATAGTGCGACGGGACGCCGGTGAGCTCGGCCTTTACCGATATTTCGGACGTCAGGGCGCGGAAGCGGAATTTCACTCCCGCGGTGTTCCATGTGAGACTTTCGACGTCGCCGGCGAGCTTCTCCGGCGGGTTGAGCATGAGTCTGCGGTACAGTTTTTCTTTTTCGTAAAAGGGCAGGCCCTCGATGACTATCGGGTTGCCCTCTCCGGGTTTCACGTAAAACGACATATTCCCTCCGTCGCGGGCGTTTCCCCGCGTCAATATTATATCACAACCGCGCGTGTTTGTAAACGAAAAGCCCCGCCTCGGCGGGGCTGTATTACATTCGTCACTCAACAGTCACGAAGACGGCGTCGGCGTTTTTGACCTCAACGGTATAGACGCCGTTTTCGTCCGGCACGAGGCGGGAGGGGATCCCCCTGACGTAGGCGGTGACGACGGCGCCCGGCTCCGCCGCCGTGAAGGTGACCGACGAGGTCTGCTTTGTCTTGAAATTGTAGTTCCGGCACCCGACGAAGAGATACGCCTCGCCCCCGCCCGCGTTTTTTGTGAAATGCCCGACTATGAGCGAGCCGTCGGGGCCGGGCTTCACGTCTTTCAGAGCCGAGCCGAGGGAGTCCGCGTCAAAGCTCCCGAGGTATTTGTCCCCGAGCATATTCGCAGCGAAGGTGCTGTTCAGCAGCACCGCCGTGCCGTCGCCGGTGTAGCGCATATATACCGGCGCGAGCGCCTTGAGCTCGCCGTTTACCTGCGAAAGCCGGTCGAAGAGCGCGGTCTTTTCGCCGTTTTCGTCAACTACCGAAAACTCGTACTTATGCATGGCGTACCAGTGTATGCCCTTCGCCCCGTAAGCCATCGACGCATAGGCCTGGAACCGCATCCGGTCGGCCGGGACCTCGAACCCTCCCGTTTCGCTGACGTCGATATGCTGGAGGATGACGTTGAGGTCGTGGCCGCGCTCGCGGCAGTACCGCGCTATTATCTCGAGGTTGTTGAGGAATGACGAGAGCTGGTTCGCGCCGTTCTCCCTCTCCATGTTGTAGATATAATGGTCGACGCTGACGAGATCGCTGTACTCGCCCACCGTGTCGAAATACGTCCGGACGTACTCCTCGTATTTGTCGTATTTGTCCCGGAAGCCGTAGGTCGGGAGGAGGTTCGAGAGGAATCCCGAGGCGGGCAGCGCCTCCTTCATAAGGAGACGCCCGATATTGCCGAGCGGCTCGAGATCGATGAGCCGCGGCTCGTCCTGGAGATCGAGGCACCATATCGCCCCGTTGTCGAGCCCCATGTCCCGCACGAGGGCGAGGAAATCCTCGTCGGACTCCCCGAGCGCAGGGACGTTCAGAGAATAAGCCGACGGTATCATCCCGAGGCCGTATTTCATCACCATGTCGGGGTCGACGCAGTCCCATATCAGGTCAAAGCCGCACTCGGCGAGCGCCGAGAGGACGGCGTCGGTGCATTCCGGCACGCGGTAGCAGCCGATGAGGAGCCGGTCGTGGGGCATCCTCGCGTCGCGGTACTGCTTTACGACGAACCGCTTGGTCACCTCGGAGCGGAGCTCCGTCAGCGTCCCGTACTCCGTCGTCATTTCCCGCGCCCCGTCGGGGAGCGCCCAGTACGTGACGAAGGCGTCCTCTATCGCTTTTTCGTTCTCAAGCTCCGCGCCGGATATCGAGGCGACCGTCCCGTCCCACGCGGCGGCGAGCTCGGCGGGCCCCGGCTCCTTTTCCCCGCACGAGGCGGCAAGGAGCGCCGTCAGCGCGAGAAATATCGCAAAAACCGCTTTTTTCATCCTTCCCCTCCTGTCGTTTCGCAGGTCAGCAGGTCGGCGATCGAGCCGATCACGAGGTCCGGCATGCGCTCCGCGGGCAGGCCCTCGAGGTCCCCGCGCGTCGTCTCTCCCGAGAGGACGAGCACCGAGGTCATGCCCGAGTTTTTGCCGAGCGCGACGTCGGTATAAAGTCTGTCGCCGAAAACACAGGCGTCGGAGGCCGGGATCCCGGTATACGAAAATATCATCTCCGCCGTGTCGGCGTAGGGCTTGCCGAAATATCTCGGGCTGACCCCCGTCGAGGCGGTTATCGCCGCGGCGATCGAGCCGCTGTCGGGTATGAAGCCGTTCTCGGTCGGGCAGTTGAGGTCGGGATGCGTGCAGAGATATTCCGCGCCGCCGCGTATGAGGGTGCAGGCCCGCTCGAGCCCCGCGTAGGTCAGTTCGGTGTCAAAGCTCGAGACGACGATATCGCCCTCGTCGGACAGCGTTATACCCGCTTCCCCGAAACTCCTTTTAAGAGACTCCGTTCCGAGAAGAAAGACGGTCTTCCCCCGCCTTTGCGTGAGCAGGAACCGCGCCGTCACGTCGCCGGAGGTCAGTATCTCGTCCTCCCGCGGGGCGAAGCCCATACGGGTGAGCCGGTCGAAATAGACCTTCCCGTCCCTCGACGCGTTGTTGGTGAAAAACAGCACGCGCCGCCCGTCCGCCCTCAGGCGGTGTATATATTCCACGGCAAACGGGAAGACCCTGTCCCCGAGATAGATCGTGCCGTCCATGTCGAAAATATACAGTTTTTTATCGGGATACATTCCGCTCATACCTCCGCGCTTCTCTGCGCGTATTTTATCACACCTCGCCGACCATGTCAAGAAAACGCCAAAGGACGGGCATACGCCCGCCCTTTTGACTGGATGAAATATTTACACCCGGTTTGCCTGAACGGT
>JAGABQ010000133.1:0-4871 GCA_017614495.1 Clostridia bacterium | reverse complement strand
CCACGCGCTTATGATAATCTGTCCGTCCATGGAAAAGCGTGGCGGGACGTAGTCGCTGTAGAAAAGCTGTCTCGTTTTTTTCGAAACGTTGCCGTTTTTGTCGCACACGGCGTAGGTCACTGTACGGCTCATATCATCCGCGAAGGATGAAAGTCCCTCAACGATCACTTCTCCCGAGAGGTCCCCGTCCTCGGGGTCGTTAGCGATGATTCCCGCAAGGAGCACGTCGTCTCCGTCATTGACAGAGACCGTCAGCGGCTCCTCGGGAACGACGAGCGCGGGATTTGCGTTTTTATTTTTTCCCAGCTGGACGAGAAAGTATATCCCGAACAGCACGACGACGGCGGTGAACGCCGCTATGAAAACCGTATTGCTCTTTCTCATCTCTGTCTTTCGTTTACCCTCTCGCGTTTGTTTTCCTTGTGATCGAACGTCGGGACGAGCTCCGCGACTATCCCGCAGATAGCGGCGTCGTCGCAGTCGGCCGCCTCTTTAAGACGTTTAAGCCCCCGCTCGAGCTCCGAATCGTCGAACGGTATCGGCTTGCCTATGTAAATCATGTCGTTGTCGGTCTTTTCGAGCCCTTCCTCGGCGAGGAGCATTTCCTCGTAAAGCTTTTCGCCGGGACGGAGACCGGTGTATTTTATTTTTATGTCCCCGTCGGGAACGTGCCCGGCGAGACGTATCATCCTGCGAGCGAGGTCGTCGATCCTGACCGGCTTGCCCATGTCGAGGACGAATATCTCGCCGCCGTGGGCGAGCAGCCCCGTCGCGAGGATCAGGGAGACCGCCTCGGGTATCGTCATGAAATATCTTATGATGTCGGGATGAGTGACCGTTACGGGCCCGCCGTCGGCGATCTGTTTTCTGAACAGCGGGATGACCGAGCCGTTACTCCCGAGGACGTTGCCGAATCTCACGGCGACGTATTCGGTCCCCGTCACATGTCTGTTCATCATCTGCACCACCATTTCGCAGATGCGTTTTGAGGCGCCCATGACGTTTGTCGGATTGACTGCCTTGTCGGTCGAGACGAGGAGCATTCTTTTCACGCCGTATTCCGCGCAGACCGCGGCGACGTTATAGGTTCCGAAAACGTTGTTCTTTATCGCCTCGCCCGGGGAGTTTTCCATAAGCGGCACGTGCTTGTGCGCCGCGGCGTGGAAGACGAGCTCCGGCCGGTGTTCGGCGAATACGGCTCTCAGACGCTCGGGATCCCTGACCGAGCCGATGAGCGTCTTGAGATTCAGATCCGGGAAGTTCGCCCTGAGCTCGTAGTCGAGCTCGTAGACCGAGTTTTCGTATATGTCGAAGATAATGAGGCATTCGGGGCCGAGCTCGGCGATCTGCCGGCAGAGCTCGCTGCCTATCGAACCGCCGCCGCCCGTGACGAGCACGCGGCGCCCGCTTATATAGCTCTTTATCCTCTCGGTGTCGGGTATGACCGGTTTGCGCTCGAGCAGGTCTTCTATCTGTATCTGCTCAAGCTGTCCGGCAAAGCTCTCGCCGTTCACGAGCTGAGTCAGCGACGGAGTGGATTTTATCGGAAGCCCGGCGCGCCCGGCGATGTCGAGCAGACGGTGTCTGTCCTCCTCGCTTATCGACGGGATGGCTATGATGATCTCCTCGACGCGCATCCTCTGCGCTATCTGCGGGATCCTGTCGTCGCTCCCGAGGATCGGCACCCCGAGGATCGTCGTACCCCATTTCGTCCGGTCGCTGTCGACGAGACATACGACTTTGTTCTTCGATTGGGGAGACTCGCTGAGCTCCTTCAGGAGCATAACGCCGCATCTGCCGGCGCCGACTATCATCGTGCGCTTTTTTTCGCCCTTGCCGCTCGTGATCTTGCGGTATATCACGCCGTAGACCACCCTCGTCATGACGATGAGGAGGACCGAGAAGGCAAAGAACAGGAGGGGGAGACTCCTCGGCAGGCTCGCGTCCATCAGGATGATGAGCCCTATCTGGGCGAGCGTCATCGAAAAGCACGCGCCGACCCCCATGAGTATCTCGCCGGAGCCGGAGTATCTCCAGTCCGTGCGGTAAATGCCGAAAAGGAAGAGAAATACTATGCCGAAAACGACGGAATACGGCATGAGCCACAGAAGCTCAGTCGCGAACCCTATGAACTGATCCGATACCTGGAACTCAAGTCTCGAAAAGAGAGCGCCGTACGAGGCCGCAAAGATCAGGATCGAATCCATGATTATGAGCAGCAGGATGTGTACTGTTTTTTTAATCCCGGCTTTTGCCATATCAATCCTCTCGGGCGGCGGCGTATCCGCAGAGCCGCGCTGGCCCGTCGCGGAGCAGACTCAACGTAGTTTCCGCGCCTGTTTTTTCTGTAAGATATGACGCGACTTTCCGGAACGACGGCGTGCGTCTTTCGTCGGAATGCGCGTCGCTCGCGACGGCGGAAAGGAGTCCGCGTCCGAGCATATATTCGGCGGCTTCTCTCGCGCTTTCGCCGAAAACGCCGAAGAACGAGCCCTTGTTTGCCTGAAGAAGACATCCGGAGTAAACCAGCCCGTCCGAGATCTCCGGCTCGTTCGCCATGCAGAAGTACCGTTCGGGGTGGGCGACGACGGGCGTGTAGCCGTAGCGGAGCGCCGTGTCCGCCGCTTCGAACATCGCCCCGGGCTCGGTGTCGAAGGGAAACTCGATCAGGAGATTTTTCGTGCCTCCGAGCGGGAAGTACATCTGTCTGTCGAGGTCTCTCTCAAACGACCCGTCGACGAAGATCTCCATGCCGGTCAGTATCTTCACGGGGATGCCGAGGTCCTTCAGCCCGCGCCTTAAAAAACGCAGGCGGTCGGTGTAGACGTCCGGCGGGACGACGTTCCGCACCCGCGGATACCGTTCCCCGAAGCCGAGGGAATGCACCGTCGCGCATATCGCCTCTGTCCCCGTCCCGGCGGCGATGCGCGCCATCGAGAATGACACCCCGGCATCGCCGGCCCCGTCGTCGAGACCCGGCAATATGTGACAGTGAACGTCTACGTATCCCACACCGCATACCAACCCCATTGTATTATTATAAGATTATACCACATAATCACAGATGATGCAAGTGTTTTTTGCCGCGCCGCCGTCCGGCCGCGGCGGAATCAGCAAAAGGGCCGCGATTTCGTTATTATACATCTGTTTCGGCGCGCCCGCGGCTTGAATTTACGGCAGGCGTGTGATATAATAATCCCGTTCCGCGAGGGGAACAAGGAACGGGGTCAAACGCCCCGGCGAGCACGTCGCCGTAAGCGGCGGAATACACCGGGCAGCCGTCACCGCAGACGGCACGTCATTGCGAAAGCGAGAAGACGCCCGGCGGAGAGCCGACAAGCCGGAAGACTTCTCCCCGCCGCGCATCCAGCGAGCGCCTGAGCCGTAAACCGGCAATGCGCGCGCGGAACGGCGAAACAAAAAATCCCGAAAGGAAGAAAAGAAAAAATGAACGCAAAAAGATCACTGTCCCTTTTGCTTGCTCTTCTTCTGACGCTGTCTGCGGTCTGCGTCGCTTCGATGAGCTCCTGCGGCAAAAAAGATACGGGGACGCAGACACAGAAGACGATAACCGTAAAGGTTACCGACAACGAGGGAAAGGAAACGTCCTTCACGATCAAAACGGACGCCGAGTTCCTCCGCGGAGCGCTTGAACAGGAGAAACTGATCGAGGGCGAGGAGTCTCAGTACGGCCTTTATGTCAAGGTAGTCAACGGCGTCACCGCCGATTACAACACCGACGGCGCCTACTGGGGGTTTTACAAAGGCGGAGAGTACCTCATGACGGGAGTCGACGAGACTCCGATCAAAGACGGCGATACGTTTGAAATAGTCTACACAAAGGGCTGACGTGAAAAAGCTGACGGTCAAGGAGATCGTTCTTTTCGCCATATTCGGCTCGATGATGTTCGCGTCAAAGCAGATCGAGGTGATACCCAACTTTCACCCCCTCGCAATGTTTATCGCGACCTTTACCCTTGTTTACGGCGTGAAAGCGCTCATCCCGACTTACGTTTTCGTTTTTCTTGAGGGGCTTTACTCGGGTTTCGGAGTATGGTGGGTACCGTATCTCTATATCTGGGCTCCGGTGTGCCTTGCAGTGCTGGCGCTGCCCCGGAAAATGAAAAAGGCGACTGCGGTCGCGCTCGTCAGCGTGATATGCGGGCTCCACGGATTGCTTTACGGGACGCTTTACGCTCCGTATCAGTGCGCCGTGTTTCTCGGGGGGAACCTGAAACTCATGTTTCTCTGGATCCTGTCCGGCCTTCCGTACGACGCCATGCACATGGTCGGGGACCTGATAATGTCCTCTCTCGCAGTGCCGCTTTCCGGCGTGATCTGCCGCATCGACAGAACCGAGCCGTATATTCAAATCGTTTAACCGCGCCCCGCTTTTGCGGGGCTTTTGTTTCGACCCGGCGGAGACAGCCGATTGACACCGGCCGGGAATAATGATATAATGACTCTGCCGTGATGTCCCGGGGAAGCGCAGGCCGCGCACCGGGAGCGGCCCGGTTATCGGGGGGGTATAAAAATGCTTGAAACAGGAACAACTGCACCGGATTTCGCTTTGCCGGACCAGAACGGGGAGACGAGAAGACTGTCCGACTATCGGGGACAGAAGGTGATCCTTTATTTCTACCCGAAGGACATGACGGGCGGGTGCACGAAACAGGCGTGCTCGTTCGGTGAGCTTTATCCGCAGTTCAGGGAGAAGGGCGCCGTCATTCTCGGGGTCAGCAAGGATACCGTGGCTTCGCACAAAAGATTCGAGGAAAAATACGGGCTGCCGTTCATCCTGCTTTCCGACACGCGCCTCGAGGTGATAGGGGCTTACGGCGTGCTCAGACCCGCGGCCGAGGGGGAGAAGT
>JAGABQ010000132.1:0-5641 GCA_017614495.1 Clostridia bacterium | reverse complement strand
CGACACGACGTTCACGTACCGGTCTGTCAGCGGGATCGCTATAAACCTGTCCGTGAGGTCGGTGCTCAGGACCTTTTTCTTGGTCTCGGATCCGCTGACGATACCTGACGTTTTAAGCCCCGATATGCCCTCGGAAGATACCGAAAAAGACGAATAACCCGTCGTGGTATTGCCGCTGACCTCAAGATCGCAGACGTTTACTGCGCACAGGTTGAAATCCGTAAATTGCGGCGCCCCCGAATAATCAATACGGTTGTTCGAAAAGGTCAGCCCCTCGATCCTGTTCGAGACCCTCACGAAGCCGGTATAGACGAGCCCGGCAAGCGAGCCGCTTTTCTGGCGGTACGCGCCGCTGACCGACTCGGCCCCGGCGGAAAGAAGCTGCGGCGCCTGAGCGTACAGTACCCTGAAGACCGAGCCCCCGCACAGGCTGAACTCGTTTCCGCTTATAACGACGTTTTTCGTTCCGTAATGCTCAAAACGGTATGAATAAACTATCTTTGCGTCCGAACCGTTCTCAAGCTTACCGGTATAAGAAACGTCCGACATGTTCAGGGGGATATAAATGAAGCTCTGCGTGCCTCCTGATTTGTCCCCGACTCCCGGCAGGTCTGAAACGAACCTGTTGCCGCTTATCTCAACGTCGGCGTAAGACAGAAGGCGAATCCCGTAGCAGTAAGGATTTACGAACAGATTGTCCGTTATCTTAAGCCCCGTGCAGTTCGGCTCTCTGTTCATGCCGTGCTGACCTATCGGTATCGGGTGATATCCCGCCTTGTCGCTGTTCGTGAAACAGCATCCGGTGATCTCGATGTTCCGGCAGACATAATATTCTCCCGCGTCGTATGTTGACGGCGGTATCGCGCCGCTGTGCGCGTACTCTATCTGAATGGTCTCCCGCGTCGTCATGTTCTGACTTGTCGCCGTGTAGCCGGCAAACAGACAGTCTTTAATCAGGACGTCTGAACAACCCGTCAGCTGAAACGCGTGCCCGTTGAAATTGTCCTTGAAGATCACGTTGTCTATCAGCAGGCCGGAGGCGTTTGAAAACACGAGCGCGCAGGTGTTTGACGCGCTTCCTTCCGGGCGCTCGACCGTCATGTCGACGATCTGACTGCCCGAAGGAACAGAACCGTTAAGGTCTATCATTCCGCCGGTTATTGTGATATTTCCGACGCCGTTTCTCCCCGATCCCGACGGATCGTGATTAAGAATAAAGTTCGCCGCGGAAAGCGTGTTTCTTATGACGGCGAATTCGCCGTTTGCGACTCTTTTCCCGAGCTTTTCGGTGTACCCCTCTTTTACGTCGGATACGTTTCCTTCCAGAACGAGCCGTATCCCTTCGCACAGGACGAGACGCGTGATGTTGTAGATCCCCGCGGGGAAATATACCGTCCCGCCGCTGTTTTTGAGACTGTTTATCGCTGACTGTATCGCCACCGTATCGTCGGCCCTTCCGTTTCCGGTCGCGCCGAACGCCTTGACGTTCACAGCGCTTTTTTCACTGTATTTTTTTGTCACAGTTACCGAATTCATACGCCCACCTTTTACAATTGCGTCGAAGCTCGCGGTGTGTCCCCATGCGTCCGTGACGGTAACGGAAACGCTGCCGTTTTTAAGCGCCGAAACACTCAGGCCCTGCCCGTTTTCGGAAGGATACACGGAAACTACCCCGCCGTCTGAACAGGTTGTTCTGCCCGATATGCCGATCTCGTCGTATCCGAGAAAGATCGTGTCGGATCCGTCGTTTCCCACGCCATCGTCATCGCCGGTTTTTATAAGCATTATCTCATCGAAAACGATTCGATAACCGTTTTCCATGTTTCCGCTCACAGACTGATACGGACCTGTCAGGAGCATGATGCGGTTTATGCGGCGCGACCGGAGTCCGGCGACCGGCCTGCCTTCCGGACCGACGTTTGAGATATATGACGAGAACGGAATGTAGACCCAGCCCTTGAATCTCTCCGGGAGCTGTACCCTTTCTCCGTTCATGATGTCGGGATCGCATTTTTCCCACACACCGCTGCTCAGGTAATACGCCGCGATGTCGTGTCCCATAACGATCGGCGTGATCGTGTTTCGCGTCCACATGTAATCGTTCCCGCCGACGCTGTCCGACGCCCACAGTCTCACGGCGACCCCGGTAGAATCGTTTTTTGACGGAGTGACCCCGCTGACGTCCGCGTAAAACATTACGCCGTCAAACCCCGAAAGATCGCTCTCCGGGATCGAAATATATACCTCGGCGGTGTTTTGCCCGGAAATCAGGCAGATTGCGCTCCCGGAGACGCCCGCGCCGTTTTCGATCGCGAATGAACAGCGCTCCCCGCTGCACGAGACGCTCGGAAGTATATCCGGCTCAAAGCCGAGAAGCAGCTCGGATTTATAATCCCGAACGCCGAGGACGTCCGCCGGGAGGATCCCC
The DNA here is from genome assembly GCA_017614495.1 of Clostridia bacterium. Taxonomy (GTDB): domain Bacteria; phylum Bacillota; class Clostridia; order Oscillospirales; family CAG-272; genus Colimorpha_A. The sequence goes on along the minus strand of JAGABQ010000132.1, from coordinate 3,213 downwards.
CCGGGCGCGTCCGGCTGATCGGAGCCGCCCCCCGTGTCGTGACCGGAATCTGTCGTTTCCGGGCCGCCCGGACGGTCGGTCTCCGTCGCGGCGCCCGGCGTTTCATCGGTGTCCTGGAAAGCGGTATCCTGAACCTCGGAGGAGACGTCGGTTTCCTCAGGATTTGTTTCCGCGTCAGTGAACGTGACTGTGCCGTCCGTTTCGGTCACGGAAGTGTCTGACACGCTTTCGTATGTTTCGGATATTTCGGTTTCTTTGACTGTTTCGCCGGAGTTTACGGCAGAAACGCTGTCAGTTCCCCGCCCGCCGTCCGTCATTGTCTGAGTTTCCCGGGGAACGGCGGAGCCGGCGCATCCGCACAAAAGCGTCGCGACGGCGATCAGCAGGGACAAAAACCTGCCGCCCTTCATTTTGCCACCGCCGTCAGGACGGTATATCCGGAAACGGTGTTCGTTCCGTCCGCCATTTCTCCGTTTTCATAGAACCAGCCGACGAATTCAAATCCGTCCTCCGTCTTTGCCGTCGCGTGACAGTCGCCGTAATGCTTGAAATCCAGTTCAATATCGCTGACCCCGTCGCCGGCCTGCAGGATTATTTTATGCTCTTCTCCGTCGGAGGAGAGCGACGCCAGCTGAGAACCGCTCCGTTCAAGGACAAGGAACGAATCCTTCAAAGACGTGACCACCGTTTTCGTGACCGCATCCTTTCCGTTTGTCACCCTCCCGACGACCGCGCCCTGAAATCCCTCGTAAGATTTGCTGAATTTCCGGTATCCGCTCAGACTGTTGCCCGAGAAGGTCAGGTTCCTGACGTTTGATATCTCTATTATGTTGTGCCCCCCGGAGGGCGAGCCTCCGAGCGTCACGGTATTGTTGATGAACGAAAAGCCGTCGATCACGTTCTGCACGGGAAGAAAGCCGGTGTACGGGACCCCGATCAGGGTCTCCTCCTGCTGTCTTATCTGCCCGCTGACGGTCGTCGCTCCTATATCGTATCGGTTGCCGCTCACGACCATCACCTTGAAGAAGGAGTTGCCCGTTATGCGGAACTCGTTGTTTTCTATCTTTACGTTGTGCGTTCCTCTGTTTTCCCAGGGGTTGCAGTAGGTTACGGTGATTTCATTTCCCTGCTTCGTCTGCCCCTGATAATAATTCCCGTTGTTGCCGAGATTGCAGAGGATGAAAGTACAGTCCTCGGCAGAATAGCCGAAGTTCTTTTTTGTCGAAATGAAACTGTTTCCGGTTATTTCGACGTCCTCGTAGCTGAGGAGATGGATGCCGTACAAGTACGGGTTGTCAAATACGTTGTCCGTGATTTTAAGTCCCGTGCAGTTCGGAGCGCCGTTCATGCCGTGCTGTCCGATCGGCACAAGGATATATCCCGCCTTGTCGCTGCACGTGAAGCAGCAACCGGTTATCTCCACGTTTTTGCAGTGATAATATTCACCGGTCCTGAAAGACGAGGGCGGTATCGCGCCGGAATGCGCGTATTCTATCTGTATCGTTTCGCGGGTCAGAGTCAGGTCGGATGTCGATCCTTTTGTGTTTGAACGGATCGTAAATCCGGCAAAAAGGCAGTTCTTTATCGCTACGTTCTCGGCTCCGCAGATCTGAAATCCGTGGCCATTATAGCTGTCTTTGAAAATGACGTTCTCGACGGTGAGCCCCGACGCGCAGGAAAAAACGCACGCGCAGGTGTCTCCCCTGCCGCCGTTTTCGGCGGGACCCGTCATCTCGGAATCTATCTGTTTCCCCGCGACGGTCGCGCCGTTGAGATCGACGACTCCGCCTTTTATCGTGACGTTGCCCGCGCCGTTCCTGCCGGAGCCGCCGGGATTATGGTTGATCAGAAGATTGTTGACCGTCAGATTGTCGACGAGAACGGCAAACTCTCCGCCGTTTATACGGGCGGCGAGCTCATCGGTAAAGCCGTCCTTGGCGTCGCCGAGGTCGCCCTGCATGACGACGGACACGTTTTCGCGCAGGATCAGCCGGTCGATCCTGTATCTGCCCGCAGGAATGTATACCGTCCCGCCGGACTCTCCGAAAGAATCGATCGCCGACTGTATCGCCGCGGTATCGTTGGATCCGCCGTTTCCGGTCGCTCCGAAAAGTCTTACGTCCGCCGTGTTCTCATCGCCGGGAAACGGTTCAACGGAACAGGAGATAATTTTGCCGTCGGACCCGACCTCGACCGAGGCCGACGCGCTGCGCCCGACAAAATCCGTGAAAACGATCTTTGCCTTCCCCGCGGCAAACGCCCTGATTATCGCCGTATCGCCGTCGCGGTTCCTGACAGCGTCGGCGACCTGAGGGTTATCAGACGCCGTCGTGTCTATCGAAACGCCGAGATTTGTTATGCCGATATAGGCGTTGTCCGTAGGAAGACGGACGGTCCCGGTCTCATCGGAGGGATTCTCCACTCCGGAGCATCCGGATAAAAGGAGAACGGGCACGAAAACAAGCGCAAATAAAACAATTATTACCGTTTTTTTCATTGCCCGTTCCCCTTTTTTTGTTTATTTTGATGATGTCGCCGTCAGAGTGACGTCCGAGCCGAGCTTGTTAACCTTCCCGGGCTCGACATGCGCGCCGTCCGATTCCCATCCGGCGAAGGTGTATCCGTCTTTCATAACGGCAGTTGCCAAAAGATGCCCGTCCTTGAAAGTGAACTCGATTTTCTGTACTCCGTCGTCCGCTTTGAGGACTATGTTCCTTGCCGACCCGTCGGAGGCGAGGACTATGTTGTCGCTTCCGGGAATATACAGCGTTACCTTTTTGTCCGTAAGCGACGTGCTGATCGTGCGCGTTTTGGCGTCGTTGCCGTTTATCACGCCCGACAGGCTGAGCCCGTTGACCCCGTCAGCGGAATCGGTGAACTTTGAATAACCGCTTACGCTGTTGTCCTCATACAGGAAATTCCGGACAAACTTGACCTGCATCCAGTTTTTCGCGTCGGCGGGCTTTCCGCCGAATTTCACGGTGTTTCCGGTGAAAGTGAGTCCGTCTATGACGTTAGATACGGGAAGCAGTCCGGTGAATTTTTCGCCGTAAATCTGTCCTTCCGCCTGTCTTATCTGATCCTCAACACTCTTTGCGCCGACATCGAGGGAGATCGAGGAGGCGATCATGACCTTGAAATACGACCCTTTGCATATCTCAAAGGTGTTGTCTTCGATGACTACGTTCTTCATCCCGTCCTGCTCCCATCCGT